>JBEKWD010000170.1:0-6075 GCA_049513435.1 Steroidobacteraceae bacterium
TTGAGAGCGCCGCAGCCCTTTTTCATTGGTCTGCAGGCTCGTGGCGATCACCTGTTCATTCTTCAGCAGCGGCTCTATTTCGGGCGCATCCAGGCTGTTCGCGGAGCCCAGAGCTGCGGCGCTGCGGCGCAACTCATCAAGATCGTTGCTCAGTTCCAGCATCGATTGTCGGGCGACGACCCGGCCGAATACTTTCCATGCGCCTTTGAGTGCATCATTGACGCGCGCATACATTCGCTCGAACAACGTCGAATATTGGCTCAAGAGCACGCGGCGCTGATCGGCCATGAGCACCAGCGCTTGGCCATGCTCCTTATAGGCCTTGACACCGGTGGTCAGCTTTGTAAGCGGCTTGCCGGAGATCGAGACTACCTGAGCAATGAACGCGGTGGCGGCATGGTCAAAATCGGCCGTCGATTGCTCAAATGCCTCTTGGCTCTCTTTGGTATTGGCGCTGAGACGATCCTGAACAGCACGTTCGAAATGATCCACGGGCAAGACCATCATTTCCCGCGGAACCGCACGCTGCACAGGGGCTTGAACCGGTGCGGACACCGCGGCCTGCGGCCCGGGCGTAGACACCGCCACTGGCGCGACTGGCTGTGGGGGCAGCCGGGTGATCTCTGTGGTCTTCTCGATCAGGACGCCTTGCTCGAAGACGAACCCGGCTGCCAGCACCAGCGCGCCAACGCAGATGAACGTCGCCAACTGATGAAAGACGATTCCGAAGCTGTAATACTCGCTGAATGCTCTGCGGCGGTTATTGATCGCCCGAAGCGCTGTAAACAGTGCGCGCAGTATCAAACGCAAGCGCTGACGCGTCGCATTCGTACCGTTGAGGAGCATTTGATCGAAATGGATATACTCGCTCGAAGCTCTTAGGCGGCTATTGATCGCCCGGAGCGTTGCAGACAGTGTGCGAGGTATCAAACGCAAGCGCTGACGCAGCGCATTCGTACCGCTGAGGAGTATTTGATCGAAATGGATATACTCGCTCGAGGCTCTTAGGCGGCTATTGATCGCCCGGAGCCTTGCAGATAGTGCGCGGAGTATCAAACGCAAGCGCTGACGCGTCGCCTTCATACCGCTGAGGAGCCATTTTGTTGATCGGTCGACAGTGTGCGTGCCTTTCTCTACTGCATCGAGCACGTTATGCAGAATCTGTGCGTCGTATCGCACCGGAAGCTAAGCTTCGCTTCGGTCGGCGGGGCGCCATCCGTGGTTGGATTTGCCATAACCTCGGACGCGGCTGACAGCGCAACACGGACAACTGGCGATGCAGAGCAGCACTAGCGCTGTGACATGCTTTCTTGAGACCCACGTCACTGGTTGGCCGCGCGTTCGGCAGTGATAGCTGCTCCGCCTATCCTGCGAGATCAATTATGCGTCACTTACTCATCGTTTCACTGCTCACGCTGTGCGCACCAACGATGCTCGCTGCGGCTCAGTCCTCCGGCGCCGCTGTCGGACCCAATCCCTCCACGACGCTGACGCCGGAGCAGGCGCGTGACGCCCTGCAGGTTCTTGATGATCCGCACCGGCGTGCGCAAGTCGAGGCAACGCTGCGTGCGATCGCGGCCGCCGGCGCATTGAGCACACCATCGGCCGCCTCCGGGGCCGCGCCAGCCCCGGGTGCGCCGAACAGTGCGATCACCGTCTCGGCGACCATACGTCCGAATGGCCTGGTGTCGCAGGTCATACACCAGGGCGCGTCCTTAGCCGTCCAGACCGGCGTTTCGCTGCGCCGTTCCGTCGCGGCGCTGCTCGATATAGGTTCGGTGCTGCATTGGTGGAATAGGCTTCTGCAAAGCCCGCTCGAGCGTGCTGCACTGGTCAATCTGATCTGGACGCTGTGCGCTGCGCTGCTGCCTGCGCTACTCCTCGCCTGGCTCGCGCAGCGACTGCTGCGCCGGGTTACTGCCTCTGCGGCACCGATCGCGCCGCCTGCAGGTGCGGCCGTCGGAGATCAAACCGAGGGTCAGCAGCACACCGCTGAGCACATATCCTTGCTCACTCGGTTGCCACAAGCAGCATTGCACCTGCTGCTGAATTTGTTGCCGCTCGTGGTATTTGTGGCAGCGGCCAGTCTGATGATGTTCATCCTCTCAGCGGCGGGCAGGGCACCGGATCGTGCAGCCGACACGCTGATTGAGATTTATGTGGTCAGCCGCGTCGTCGTGATCGTCAGCGGCTTTTTATTCCAACCCGATCAACCAGGCTTGCGGTTGTTGCGCATGAGCGATGATTCGGCTGCGTTCGCGCAGCGCTGGGTCGTACGCATCGTCAGTGTCGTCGCGTTCGGCTCGGCCCTCGCAGCGACGGCATTCGCACTCGGGCTCAACGAGGAGGCTTATCTCGCATTGATGAAAGTGGTTGCCCTCGTCGGTCATGTGATGCTCTCGATCTGGATCCTGCAATGCCGCAAGCCCGTGGCGAGGAGGTTGCGGGACGTGTTCGCCCGCAATCAGTCGCTGGTCATATTCGGCGACGCCCTCGCCGACTCCTGGGCCTTTATCGCTGTGTTCATCGTGATGTCTCTGTGGTTCATCTGGGCGCTGGACGTGCGCAGCGGCTATCGTGCACTCGAGCATGTGGGCGGCATTACGATCGCGATCCTTGTCGTTGCCAGGCTCGTAGCGATCCTGGCGTTTGGCGCCGTCGCTAAGCTGTTTCAGGCCGAGGAAGAGCAGACGCGCGGCTCGCTCGTGCATCAACATGCCTATCGATACTACCCGTATCTACGCCATCTGATCGGTTGGACCATCACCGCCGTGACCGCGTTGCTGCTGCTGCAGGTCTGGGGCGCAAACGTACGCGGAGCGTTTCGCACTGGCACGATCGTGCACCGACTCACCACAACGCTGGCGACCATAGCGGTCGCCGCAGCAGTGGCCCTGTTTGTGTGGGAGTGGATCAATGTCTCAGTCGAGCGGCGGCTCAACCGCTGGACCAAGGAAAACGATCTGGCGCGCGCTGCGAGGCTGCGAACCTTGCAACCTATGCTGCGCGCCACGCTCGCACTCGCCATCGGGCCGGTCGTACTGCTCGTTGCACTCAGCGATCTGGGCGTCAGCATCGCCCCATTGCTCGCCGGTGCCAGCATTTTCGGTGTGGCGCTCGGTTTTGGTTCCCAAAAGCTCGTGCAGGACGTCATCACGGGAATCTTCCTGCTGCTGGATAACTCCATACAGGTCGGCGACTGGGTCACGCTGGCGGGCGTGTCCGGCACCGTGGAGCACCTGAGTATCCGCACCGTGCGGTTGCGCGGCAGTGACGGCTCGCTTTACACGGTCCCGTTCAGTTCGGTCTCGACCGTCAACAATACCAATCGCGGTCTGGGAATCGTCACTGTCAAGGTCAGCATAGCCTTTGGACAGGATATCGATCTCGCCATCGCCACGCTCAAGGAGATCGGCGCGGCGTTGCGCGAGGACAAGAAATCCAAGGACGGCATATTGTCTGACTTCAATTTTTGGGGTGTTGACGAGATAGACGGCGCAGCGATAACTCTCTCGGGACAGATGGAGTGTCTCGACAGCGCTCGCTGGAGCGTACAGCGCGAGTTCAATCGACGCATCCTTGACCAATTTAGCGCCCGCGGCATTCAGATCGCTAATCCGCGGCGCACCGTGATGGTCGCTAACGAAGCTCCTGCAAGCCCTGACACTGGCGCGACGAGCAGCGCGCAAGACACGTCGCGGGCCGCCGTTGCCAATCCGCCGGGCAGTCGGCCATGAGCGCCGACATCGTCGCGCTATTCCGGCGCATTACGCTCGGTGTCTATATCATCGGCGTAGCACACGAAACCAAGCAGGACGCCTTCACCGCCGCCGCCGTGATACAGGCATCCTATGATCCGCTACTACTGGCTCTGGCCATCAACCCGAAACACGCCTCCTACCGACTTCTGCATGCGGGCGGATATTTCACGGTCAGCGTTCTGGCTCACAACCAATTGGGGCTCGCGCGTCGCTTTGGCGCCTCAGTACAAGACGACCCGGACAAGATGCTGAGCGTTTCCTGGCGCCGGGGTCACGGCGGCACACCCATTCTTGCGGATGCGCTCGGCTTCTTCGACTGCAGCGTACGGGCGGAGCACGCGGCAGGGGATCACCGCATCGTGCTGGGCGAGGTGACGGACGGCGCGATTCTCGTGCCGGCGGCCTCGCCCCTGCTGTACGCCGACACTGATGATATGGACGGCAGTGCGGCGCTGTATCCCTCGCGACTGGCCTCAGACACTCAATGACTTGCGCACGAAGCCGTATGCCAGATTGCTTCGCTGCGCGCCGCCATTGCGATACGCCGCACGATGACGAGCAAGGTCATCGTTGCCCCAGCCGCGTTCGGCCACTTTCCTTTCAATACCGTAGACTCTGGGCCCGTTCTCGCCCAGGATGGCGCGCTTGATCGCTCCATTGGCCGGTCCAAGCGGCGCAAACCCGTACTGACGCTGCATATCTTCGGGTATTTCCATTCTTCGAAACGCCTCGATCTGCCACTGCGGTGAGCCGAACCAGAGCGAATCGGTGCCCCAAAGCACGTGATCGGCACCTAGGCCCTTGATCAGGATGCCCAGCATCGCCGCCGCGGCACGCGGATGGCTCACGCATAGTGCCGCGAAGCTCGCGCCAACATCGGCGTAGACGTTAGTCACGGCGTATTTGGCCGGCACTTGCGCGAGATCGCTGACCCAGTCCATGCGCCCAGTCTCATCAAATTGCTTGGCAGCCAGCTCGGGATTATCGCCTCCCGTATAGCGGTAACCCGCGTGATAGATCAGGAATTTCAGTTGCGGCCAATCCTTCGCCGCCCTGCCCACATCGTCTACCTTCGCATATTGCGTCAGCTTCGGAAAACGCTGCTCGTCGCTGGGCGGAAATAACCCCTTGTGCACGGCAACTACCGGTCTGCCCGCCTTCGCGAATTTCTCGTAGCCCAGATAGGTCACGGCCGGGTCGTCCATACGCCACGGATAGCGGCTGATTTCCTTATGCGTATTGTCACCAATCGTATAGCCCTTCCACGCGGCGGGCTTGAGCAGCTCGATGCCGCGGTCGATGGCCTCGAGCCACCCCGGCTGTCCAGGCACGAAGATAAAATGCGGCAGCATGCGCTCGGAGCCCGCAAGGCGATTCACGCGATCGCAGGCGTGGCGGATCGTGTCATTGCTCAACATCCAGTCTGTTGGAATGTCGGAAGGCGCTCCGCTCAGGACAGCGATTTTGGTATCGCTGTCGAGAAAAACCTCCTTCAAATAGGTCGGAAATTTGACCTCCTCGAGTGTCTGCGGATGTTTGGTGAGCGCCGGGTTATAGCCGCGCTCGCCGGTGTCGGTGCGCATAGCGACGAAATTCTGCAGGCGCGTGTCGTCGCGCAAAAAGTGCGTGTGCACGTCCATGATGAACTGGTCCGAGAGTTGGCCGGCAAACTCATCGCCGAGTTCCGGATCGGCCGCCTCGGCTTCGCTGACCTGGAATACCGCCCCGTAGACTTCGTTCATGGTCAAAAATGCACTTGCCATTCCCGATGCGGTACGCAGAAAGCTGCGGCGCGAAAGTCCATGCTTCCGCGCCAGAATCCCGGCTCGTTGCTTCAGTCGCGCCTCGAACTGCTTTTGTAGCGCTCCTTGGGGCGCGGGCAGAAATTCGCCGTTGGAGATCACCTGACAGGGGATCGGCGATGCAAACGCGCGCGTCTCCGCCGGATCGAGTTGCGCATATTCATCCTCACTCAATCTGTTCGTCATGGGAACCTCACATCTGGCGAATTTTGCTACGTGCCGCAAACGGCGTGACTGTCGCTGTCGATTGGTCGGTTGGCCTTCAGTAACCGTGTCGCGGCGTCAATGCCACTGCGCAATGCACCGTGCACGGTACCCCAATGTGCGCCACTACCGGTGTGCTCACCGGCGAAGTACAGAGTGTCGTGCACCGGTTCCGCCATTTTCTCCGAGGCGTCCAATGCGCCGACAGGCACGTAGCTGTAGGCCCCACGGGCATACTCGTCCGCCTGCCAATCGTGCGAATGCCAGCTCAACAGCTGATGTTGCAGACTCGCGGCGGGCTGACCGAG
>JBEKWD010000171.1:0-6036 GCA_049513435.1 Steroidobacteraceae bacterium
GGCGGGCGTGAACACCTCGGACGTCGAGGTCAACCTCAAGATACTGCTCGATGCGCGCGATGCCGGGCCGCCGATCCCGCGCCCCCGCCGCAACCGCTTGCTGGCGGGCGCGACCGATGAGGTCGCCGCACTCGTCGTGCGCAACAATTATCTGCAGAGTCAGGCCATCAGTCTGATGGAACAGCGTGCGCTCGAGGAGCTCTCGGAGCACCAGCAACTGCTGCGCTGGCTCGAGCGCCATGGCGAGCTGGATCGGGCCGACGAGTTCCTGCCCGATGATGAAGAGATCGAGCAGCGACGACGGCAGGGTCGCGGCTTGACGCGCCCTGAGCTCGCGCTGTTGCTCTCGTACGGCAAAATCGCACTCAACAACGCTCTGTCCGCCAGCGGCGGCGCCGATGACCCTTACCTCGCGCGCGAGCTCGAGCGCTACTTTCCTCAGGCCCTGCGACAGCGCTTTGCGCGACGAATCAAACGCCATCGACTGCGCCGGCAGATCATCACGACCGCGACCACCAACAGTATCGTCAACCGGATCGGTCCGGCGCTGCTGCTGGAGAGCGCGCAGGATGACGGGCCGAGCGCCGCGCAGATCGCGCGCGCCTATACGATCGCGCGCGACAGCGCGGATTTGCGCCGCCTGTGGTCCGAAATCGAGTCGCTGGACGCCCGCATCAAAGCAAAGGATCAGTACGAGGCACTCCTCGTGACCAGCGCGTATCTGCGGCTGCTCACGCGTTGGCTGATCGCAAATCGTCGCGACTACGACGAGGTTGGAGCCGCCGTGGCCGAATTGACCCCGCCGCTGCGCGAGCTCGCGCACGTGACACCCGCGGCGCTCGAGGGCTTGGATCGCGCTCGCTACCAGGGGCGCTGCAAGCACTATGCGACGGTGGGCTTGCCGGCGCGACTGAGCGAGAACATCGCGGTGCTCGAGCCGCTCAAGGTGGCGCCCGACCTGGTCGAGCTCATGCGCATCTCCGGCGCGGGCGCGCGCGCGGTCGCGCGCACGCACTTCGGTCTCGGCGCGCGACTGGGCCTGGACTGGCTGCACGCGACCATCGAGCAATTGCCCGCAAGCGGCAGCTGGAGCAGCGCCGCGCGCGCGCAGCTGCAGGACGCGAGCTTCTTCGCCCACCGGCAACTGAGCGCCACCGCGCTGCTGGCCCCCGAGGCGCGCGCCGACACCCGTGAGCGGCGCAGCCTTGCGGCCAACGCGCTCGCACGCTGGCAGCAGGTCCTGGGCGATGCGCGTGCGCTCGCGAGTCCGGATCTGGCCGCATTGAGCGTCGTGGTCGAGACGCTCGAGGCGCTCGCGGCCGTGCAGAGCCCGCTGCCCCTGCCCTGAGCGGCGCGCTCTGCTATAAAGAGCCTCTTTCAGCCACTACTTAAGGAGCTGGCGGTGGCCGCAAAACTCGTGCTCGTGCGTCACGGCCAGAGCACCTGGAATATCCAGAATTTGTTTACCGGCTGGACGGACGTCGATCTGGCGCCGCTCGGCTGCGGTGAGGCGCGAGAGGCCGGACGTGAGCTCAAGCGCGAGGGCATCGTGCCGGATCTGGTGTTCACCTCGGTGCTCAAACGAGCGATTCGCACGCAATGGCTCATGCTCGAAGAACTGGATCTGCTGTGGCTGCCGGTCGAGCGCAGCTGGCGGCTCAATGAGCGCCATTACGGCGCCCTGCAGGGTCTGGACAAGGCGCAGACCGTCGAGCGCCACGGCGCCGAGCAGGTCCAGATCTGGCGCCGCAGCTATGACATAGCCCCGCCAGCGCTGGCGAGCGATGATCCGCGTCATCCGCGCTTTGATCCGCGCTATCGCGCCGTGGATACGGCCGATCTGCCCGCGACCGAATCGCTCAAGGATACCTTGGCGCGCGTGCTGCCCTACTGGAGCGAGCGCATCGCGCCGCAACTGCAGCGCGGTCAGCTGGTGCTGATCGTCGCGCACGGCAACAGTCTGCGCGCGCTGGTCAAGATGCTCGATGGGCTCTCCGAGCAGGCCATCATCGAGCTGAATATTCCGACCGGTGTGCCCCTGCTCTACGAGCTCGACGATGCGCTCCGGCCGCGCAGCAGCCGCTACCTGGGCGACGCCGAAGCGATACGCGCCGCCGCCGAGGCGGTCAAGCGACAGACCGAGCGCAAGCGCTAAGCCCGTGGGCTAGTCACCGCAGCAGTCAGGTGCGCGACGGATCGGTCATCCAGCCGTCGTAATGACCGCCATGCTGTTCTGCCAGCAGGCGAAAGCGCTGTGAGTAGTCCTGCATCTCGGACACGGAGATGCGCAAGCGCTTGCGCGCATGCAGTGAATAACCGCTGGCGCCCTCCCCGCCCATCAGTCGCTGATCGAACGTAAAGCCCTCCGGCTCGATCACGCCGCGCAGCGCCGCACAGGCCTCCTCGGTCGGAAGGTTGAAAAAGAAGTCGACCTCGTAGGGCGTGAACGCATTCCCGCCCGCGGCGCGCAGGTTCTGCACCAGGCGCGCATCCCAATCATCGCGTTGCGCGCCCCGTGCCTTGTACAGCGTGTACACAATGCGCGCGCCCGTCAGCGCAGCCGCACCGATCAAAATCACTAGTGTCCAGCGCATTGGGGTGTGCAGCTATTCCTCGGGCGCGATCGTGACGCGCAGTCCCGACAGCGCATCCTGCAGCACGATCTGGCAGGACAGGCGCGAGTTCTCGCGCCGATCGTTCAGGTCCCCCAGCATATCGGTTTCATCGGACATCGGCGGTGGCAGCCTGGCCAACCACTCCTGATCGACATAGACGTGACAGGTCGCGCACGAACACATGCCACCGCAGATCGCCGCTACCCCCTCATCCATATCCCTGAGCGGCTCCATGAGCGTCGCCCCGCTGGGCGCCTCCACGGCGCGCTCGACGTTATCGCGATCGATCACCCGCACGGTCGGCATGAGCACTCCTGAAGCCACAAGGCGCGTTAGTTTGCCGGCCGCGACGCCGGGATGCCAGCCCCGGGATGCCCGGATGTCGGCCCCGCCGGGCCGCTTCACGGCGCGGGGCCCGGGCGCTCACCGCGCGCGAGGTGCCAGAGCCACCCCAGCGAGCGATGCACGTACAGGCGCGGCGCAAGCACCTCAGAGAGCCGCGCTGTGTCAAGCCCGGCGGCAGCCGCCAGCTCGGCGCTGTGGCGCTGCGCGCCGGGGTAGTAAGCCAGCACGCAGGCGAGATCCATGAACGGATCGCTGAGCTGTGCGTATTCCCAATCGAGCAGCCACAGGCGCGAACCCTCGAGCAGGTTCGCCTCCGTGAGATCGCCGTGAACGATGCAGGCGCCCAGCGACGTCTCGTTCAGCCGCGCGCACTCTGCCTGCAGTCTATCCAGGCTCTCGCGCAGCGACTGCGCGGACACAACGGGCGATCGGGCGCTCTGGATCACTCGCACGTACTCCTGCGCGACCTGCCAGGGATCGAACAAGGCAAGCGCTGGCGCCGGCAATCGATGCAGCACATAGAGCCGCTCGCCCAGGCGACGCAGAGCCTGCACGTCCTCGTAGTCCGCGCCAGTCCACAGTCGCCCCGACTCATAGACGCTGATCAGCAAACCCTCGCGGCTCGCATCCGCGTAGATCAGCGACGGGGTGATACCGGCCGCGGCCGCTGCGCGCTGCAGGCTCAGCTCGCGCTGCCGATCGACCCCGGGACGACGCCAGTCCGGCCCATCCAGCCTCAGCGCGAAGCGCCCGACGGCACTATCGACACGGAAGACCTCGTTGACGCTGCCGCCAGCCAGGCGTGCGACTCGCAGCGGGGCTTGTCCTTGTTCGAGTCCCGGCACGTGCGCGAGCGCCCACGGCGGCGGCGCGCTCAGGCGATCTGCTGGCGGTACTTGCGCAGCCATTCGCGATAGCCAAACACGGCAATGATCGTATAGGTCAAGAACAGCGCCGCGGTAAACGGATAGCCCTGGGCCCCGAAGAGAAACACCGTCACGAGATCGGCCCCGATCCAGTAGAGCCAGTTCTCGAGCTTCATGCGCGCCACGAGCCAGGTGGCGAACAGGCCGGTCCAGGTGGTCATGGAGTCCAGATACGGCCACGCCGCGTGCGTCTCGCGCTTAAGCCACTGCGCTGTGAGCAGACTCAAACACAGCAGCGCAGCCAGAGCCAGCAGGTGCCGGTGGAGAGGCCAGCGGCTGATGCCGCCGCCAGGCTGCTGCTGCGAGCGCGTCCAGACGCGCCAGCCATAGGCCGCCATCAGCACGTAGTAGACCTGCAGCGCCGATTGCATCGGCAGGCGCGCGCGGGCTGACAAATATACGTAGATCGCAGAGCTCCCCGCTCCGGCAACCCAGCCCAGGCGGTTGCGCTTGAGGATCAGCAGCAGATAGATCACGCCGAGCACGACCGCGAGCGCCTCGAGGGCGCTGGTGGCGTACAGCTCGCGCGCCAGCGCTTCGATCACGTCGTCATGGGCCCGAGGATCTTGAGCACGAAGACGGCCTTGTCCTGGTTGCGCTCCTGATTGGCCAAGCTGGTGCGCACTTCACGTACGAGACGCTGCATGACCTTATCGAAGTCGCCAAAGATCTGCGTGCTCATGCTGTTGGTGATGATGCGCAGATCGCCCTCGGCGTTGATGCGCTCGATGAAATCCTTGATCGGCCCGATGTACTGCTGATGCAGTGGATAGAGGCTGATTTCGACGCCTACGTCCATCGTCGCGCTCCTGGTTGGATCAATCCGTGCGGGGGACTCATTCTAGCCGAGCCTTAAGCGCGGCCAAGCGCGCTTGCAATGCCGCCGCGCTTGTTCGATAGTCACGCGCACAGACCTTGGGGTGGTCCGGTTCGGACCTGAGATGCCGCTAAGTGCGGCGAACCCGTTGAACCTGATCCGGTTAGTACCGGCGTAGGGAGCAGGTGCATGAGTCCTCACCAATCACACGCATGGCGCGCTTGGCTCACCGTCTGGGTCCTGTCGGCTGCGATCGCGCCGTGGGCGCTCGCCAGCGACGATACGCTCAATGAGATCGTGATCAGCGCGGCCCTACAGCCCACGCCTGCAGTCGACTTGCCGCAGAGCGTGAGCGTGCTCGACGCCGATACCTTGCGTGCGGCGGGCGTGCAGCATTTCGAGGATGTGCTCGGCGAGATTCCCGACCTGAACTGGGCGGCGGGCACATCGCGGCCGCGCTTCTTTCAGCTGCGCGGCATCGGCGAGGTCGAGCAATACCAGGGCGCACCGAATCCATCGGTCGGCTTTCTGATCGACGACATCGATTTCTCCGGTGTGGGCATGCCGGCGACATTGTTCGACACGCAGCAGATCGAGGTGTTGCGAGGTCCGCAGGGCACGATCTACGGCGCCAACGCTCTGGCCGGACTCATCAGCGTGCGCACCGCCGATCCCGGCAACGGCCTGGAGCTGCACGGCGAGGCCACGGGCGCCGACTACAGCACGCGAGCTATCGGACTCGTGATCGGCGATGGCCTGGACTCGGGCGAGGCGGGCTGGCGCCTGGTGGCGCAGGATTATCGCAGCGACGGCTTTCGTCACGACGCCTTCTATGACATGAACTCGACCAACGGCTACGCGGAAGGCACTTTGCGCGGCAAATTGCATTGGCAGCCCACCGACTCCTTGCAGGCGGACCTCACGCTCATGCACGTGAATATCAACAATGGCTACGATGCTTGGTCGGTCTACAACACCTACACGACCTATTCCAATCAGCCGGGCAGCGATGCGCAGCTCTCCAACGGCATTGCCTTGCGGCTGACCCAGACTATTGCGGGGCTCGGCGAGCTGCGCAGCGTCAGCACTGCCGCCAGCTCCGCGATCGTGTATTCCTTCGACGGCGACTGGGGTAATGACCCGTTCTGGCTCGCCACCACCGGTTACGCGCCATACGATTATTTTCAAAGCGACAATCGCTACCGGCGCACCTATGCGCAGGACCTGCGGCTCACGGGTGATCCGTCGGCCGCACTGTTTGGAAAGGTGCACTGGCTCTTGGGTGTGTATGCGCTGCGCCTGACCGAGTCCGATCTGGAGGGCTACTACTGGA
>JBEKWD010000172.1:0-6031 GCA_049513435.1 Steroidobacteraceae bacterium
GCTGCTGATCGTGTGGGTGGGCACCCTGGGTCTATTACATGATTCCTGGCCCAAGCACACACAGGCTTTCTGGATCAACATTCACGCGCTGTTTGGCCTGCTGATCTGGGTGTTACTGCTGGCTCGGATTGTATGGCGACGCCAACATCCCCCACCGCCTCTGCCAGCCGGGCTCGATGCCTTCTCGCGCCGCCTGAGCGCCCCTGTGCACCGGCTGCTCTATGCGCTGCTGTTCATCATCCCCATGATCGGCATAGTGACTTTTATCTGGCACGGACGCGTCTTTAATTTTGGACTCTTTCAGATCGATTTCGGCGTCAAATCCAACCGCGCGATCTTTCATCCGACTGAAGACATTCACGGCTATCTCGCCTACGCGCTGTTCGGCGTGGCAGGTCTGCACGCTCTGGGTGCACTCTGGCACCAGTTCATCCGCCGCGATGGCATGATCTCGCGGATGTGGCCGAGGTTTTGAAACGTTGCTCGATGCGGCCGAATTTCCAGACCGCGAAGGAGCAGGCCCACGCCAGCAGAAACATTCCAACGATGACATAGCCGAGGATGCCGAAATCCAGGTTCGCGACGAAGTCAAATGCCCGGCCCCGCAGATGCCTCATGCTGATGAACACCTGCAGTAGCTCGATGGTCCCGATGAGCAGGGCCACCGCGACCGACAGCCCCGTGGTCGTGATGTTGTAGAAGATCTTGCGCAATGGATTGAAAAAGGCCCACTGGTAGGCCCTCGACATCAACACGCCATCTGTGGTGTCCATCAGGCACATGCCCGCGGCAAACAGTATGGGCAGCGACAGTAGGGCCGGCAGTGGCAAATTGCCGGCCGAGGCGCCCGCAGTCATCGCCAGCAGGCCCACCTCCGAGGCCGTGTCAAATCCCAGACCAAACAACAGTCCCAGCGGATACATCTGCCAGCTATGGTTCATCAGTCTATTGAGGCGGCCGCCGAAGATGCGGTTGATCAGGCCGCGTCGAAGCAATATGTCTTCCAGATGCGCATGGCTGTGCGTGCCGCGCTTGCTTCTGTGCCAGACCTTGAGAATGTCGAGCAGAACGAGGAGATTGAGAATACCGATCGCCCACAGGAATAGTCCGGAAACGCCAGCACCGAGCACGCCACCAATATTCTGCAGCTCAGGCAGTTGCCGTTTGACTGCCGTGGCAACCAGCGCAATGGCGATCGCCAGAGCCAGCACGATTGAGGCATGGCCAAGCGAAAAGAAGAAGCCCACGCCGAGCGCTCTCTTGCCCTTCTGTAACATGAAACGCACGGTGTCATCGATCGCGGCGATGTGATCGGCGTCAAACGCATGGCGCAGGCCAAACATGTACGCGGCCAAACCGAATCCCACGATGGCTGGAAAAGCGCGGGCGTAGTGCAGGTAAAGGCCCCAACCGCAGGCGTGTAGCGCCGCGACGCAGCCATACAGACCGCCCAACCGCGTCCAGTCTGCGTGCGTGAAACTGCTGCGCGCCGGCGCCAAGCCGGTGAGCGCATTGCTGTAGATATTTTCGGACAAGCGATCCTAAGCGTACTATCAATCCATGCTCGGCAGGGAATCAGTCATCTTGTCCTGGAGCGGCGGAAAGGACAGCTGCATGGCCGCTTATCAGTTACTCGCCAACCAGAAGTACGAGATAGCCTCGCTCCTGACAACGGTCACGGAAGGATACGATCGAATCAGCATGCACGGCGTGCGACGCAGTCTATTGGAGCAGCAAGCCGATTCCCTGGGGGTGCCTCTGCATCAGATCATGATCCCAAAGGATTGTCCCAATCAAATCTACGAGGCACGCATGCGCGAGGCTCTCGAGCATTTCAAAGCTCGAGGGATCACGAAAGTCGCATTCGGGGATCTGTTTCTGCAAGAAGTGAAGCAGTATCGGGATGAACGCCTCGCTCTAGCCGGCATGACGGGGCTATATCCCATCTGGATGCGCGATACCGGGGAACTGGTAAGCACATTCATCGACCTGGGGTTCAGGGCGATTCTCTGCTGCGTCGATACACAGGCCATAGACGCGTCCTTCGCCGGACGAGAGATCGACCAAGCGCTGTTGCGCGATCTGCCCGACAGCGCCGATCCGTGCGGTGAGAACGGCGAATATCATTCGTTCGTCTATGCCGGGCCGATCTTTAAACGGCCAATCCCGTGCCGTGCGGGCGAGAGAGTCTTACGCACTGCTCGTTTCAACTACTGCGACATCCTGCCGGCATGAGCGGCCTTAGAATCGTCTCGTTCCTGCCGGCTGCGACGGAAATGATCTATCTGCTGGAGCTGGGCGATCAGCTCGTAGGCCGCAGCCACGAGTGCGATTACCCGCTTCAGGTCAAGGACAAGCCGGTGATCGTGGATTGCGCGCTCGATCTGTCCGAGATGAGCGTGTCGGAAATCGATGCCGCGGTAAGCCGACAACTGGCAACGGGAAAGAGCCTTTACCGCGTCGATGAGGCCAGATTGCGCGCGGCGGCTCCCGACATTTTGGTCACGCAGAACCTCTGCCAGGCGTGCGGTCCGGCAGGCAATGAAGTCTCTCAGGTATTGAAGAGCATGAGCGCGCCTCCGAGGATCATCTGGCAGACGCCCAGCAACTTCGCCGAGGTGATCGAAGCCGTGCGAATTCTGGGCAAAGAGACGGGAACCGCGGCTAAGGCCGATGCATGGGCTGAAGAGGCGGTGTCGCGGATTCAGCAGATCTACGCTGTGGGCAGGGCGCTAAGAAAAATCAAGGTGTCATTCCTGGAATGGGTGGATCCCATTTACTGCGGCGGACATTGGATTCCGCAGATGCTGGAGTGGATCGGAGCTGAAGACGTTAATTCGAGAGAAGGGAAGGATTCCGTGAGAATTCCCTGGCAGTCAGTGCTCGACTACCGGCCCGAGGTCATTTTCGTATCGCCCTGTGGATTCAAGACTTCCAAAGCGCTGGAGCAGGCCGAGCTATTAAAATCGAGATCCGGCTGGAACGATCTGCCGGCGGTTCGCGACGGCAAGGTATTCGCGCTCGACGCCAACGCGTATTTCGCGCGACCAGGTCCGCGTCTCATCAAAGGTGTCGAGCTCATGGCTCATCTGATTCATCCGGAGCACTTTGAGTGGTCTGGCCCGCCCAATGCGTACAGTCCCGTCGAGAGCTGTCTGGTATAAGATCGTCGGATGAACGGCATGAATGGAAAGAACATAACACTGGCGCTGCTGGCGTTGGTCATGGCGGCTACTCGCCTTTCGCCGCTTTCGGGCCTGGCTCATCTGCAGGACGCCTCCTGGGCGGTGTTTTTTCTTGCAGGATTTTTCCTAACGAGTCAATGGCGGTGGGCATTCCCGGCGCTGATGGCCGAAGCCGTCTTGATTGACTGCATAGCGATTCGTTATTTCGGGGTCAGTAATTACTGCGTCACTGTGGCCTACTGGTTTCTCGTGCCCTCGTACGCAGTGCTCTGGGTGGGGGGAAGCTGGCTGCGGCGGCATCAGTCCTTTGATCTGCGTGGCCTTGCCAGCTTGGTCCTCAGCCTGGTGGTCGCGCTGAGCGTTTGCTTTTTGATATCAAACGGGAGTTTCTACTGGCTTGGCGGACGCGTTGCGGAGGGCACCTGGAACGGCTGGCTCAGCAATATGAGCGATTGGTACTGGCCCTTGGTTCGGGTACCACTCGTCTACGTTGGCGCGGTTGCGCTCGTCTACGCTGTGGTCCCGAGGGCGCGAGCCGTGTGGGAAGCTGGAGGCTAGGGTCGGAATCGAACCGGCGTAGACGGCTTTGCAGGCCGCTGCATGACCACTCTGCCACCTAGCCCCGACCCGATGATACTTATGGAGCGGGAAACGAGGCTCGAACTCGCGACCTCAACCTTGGCAAGGTTGCGCTCTACCAACTGAGCTATTCCCGCACCTGACGACGGCAGAATCTTAAGTCCACGGGGGCGCAAGTCAAGGCAAAGGCTAGACTATTGCGAAGGAGCGACAAGAACAGATGAGCGCTGTACTTCGATCCGTAATGCCATTGTTCAGGCGTGAGCGCGAGGCCGGGCGCGCACTGCTGCTCGCTACCGTTGTGCAAACGTCCGGGCCGACTTACACCAAGCCCGGCGCTCTGATGTTGATCGCCGAAAGCGGCGAGTACGCGGGGTTGCTTTCGGGTGGCTGCCTGGAGGGCGATCTGGCCGAGCACGGACGCGAGGTACACCAACGGGGTGTGCCGCGGCTTCTGCACTACGACGCACACGGCCCTGAAGACCTGTTGTTCGGTTTGGGCTCTGGCTGTGAAGGCGCAATGGACATATTAGTGCAGCGCCTCGGGCACACGGAAAACTGGCAACCCATGACAAGACTCGCATCGGCGTGGCAGTCGCGGCGCGCGGAGGGCTTGCTGCTGGTGGTGCGCTCCGAGAATGAGGATCTGCCTGCCGGCTCCGGCGTGTTTTTCGGAGACACTGAGCCCTTCGGCAGCGCGAGCGCCGCGGGCGAAGCCGCCCTTGCCGCGCTGGCGGCTGACCGCGTCCCAGACGGGCCGAGCCGCTTCATACCGCAAGCCCTACCCGGCGTTGATCTGCTTGAGCTCATCGAGGCGGCAGCGCCGCGTGTTCTGTTGCTGGGCGCCGGACCCGACGCGCTGCCGGTCGCTGAGCTCGTCGTTTTTATGGGCTGGAGCCTCACGGTGATCGATCATCGACCACACTATGCGCAGCGCGAGCGCTTTCCAGGCGCCGAGCGGGTCCTGGAGGGCGGAGCACAGGCTCTTTCGACACTGCTGCGCAACGAGCCGTCGGGCTCCGACCGCTTCGCGGCCGCAATCGTGATGAGTCACCATTTTATTACGGACCGCAATTATTTGGCGGCGCTCGCTGGCAGCGACATTCCCTACATCGGGTTGCTCGGGCCAGCAGTGCGCTGCGATCGCCTCCTGTCGCAGTCAGGCGCGGCGGCTACGGCATTAGGAACACGACTTCGCTCGCCGGTCGGTCTTGACCTCGGCGGCGCAAACCCCGAAGGCATAGCACTTGCGATCGTCGCCGAGATTCAGGCGACACTCACCGGGCGACAACGTGTCGGCCCGTTGAATGTGCCACGAGCGGCCGCATCGCCGTCCATGGCAGTCATTAGATGACTCAAACGCGTAAGACAGCGACGCTTCATGCCGTCGTGCTGGCCGCTGGTGCTTCCAGCCGCTTCGGATCCCCGAAGCAGCTCGTGCGTCTGGACGGTCATTCACTGCTTCAGCGCGCAGTCGCGCACGCTACCGAGCTGTTGGGAGCAGCGGTTACAGTCGTGCTGGGTGCACATGCGGCTGAAATCGCTGAGACGATGCCGCCGGGCAATGCCGGAATTATCATCAATCGCGACTGGCAGGAAGGTATAGGCAGCTCGATCCGGGCCGGAGTACTGCGACTCCCCGGCGCTTGCGATGGAGTGATGCTGCTTCTTGCCGATCAACCATTAGTCGGCAGCGAAACGCTGCGGCGGCTGATGACCGCATGGCGCGGGCACACGCGGCAGATTATTGCTTCACGTTATGCTGGAGTGACCGGGGTGCCAGCGGTGTTTCCGCGCTGGTGTTTCGGCGATCTGATTGCGTTGCGCGGCGACGCAGGTGCGCGTGTGGTTATTCGGCGCTATGCCGATCATGTGATCAGACTTGATCACCCCGAGGCCGCAGTCGATATCGACTATCCGGAGGACCTGTTAGAGCTGTCGAGCTCGGGATAGCAACTAAGCGAAAGGGACTCCCCAATCGCTTATATTCCCTGGCAGAGCTACCTAAATAGCGTTGCTTCCGCCGCCCTGAATACCCTGGCTACCGACGCCACCGCCCTGGATGCCCTGGCTACCAACGCCACCGCCCTGGATGCCCTGGCTACCGACGCCACCGCCCTGAATACCCTGGCTACCAACGCCACCGCCCTGGATGCCTTGGCTACCAACGCCGCCGCCCTGAATGCCTTGGCTACCAACGCCACCGCCCTGAATGCCTTGGCTACCAACGCCACCGCCCTGAATGCCTTGGCTACCAACGCCACCGC
>JBEKWD010000173.1:0-6026 GCA_049513435.1 Steroidobacteraceae bacterium
CGTCGCCTTCGGTCTGTGCGCGCTCGCGACGTTGTATCCGGCCTGGCGTGCCGCGGGCACACAGCCGGCGCAGGCGCTGCGCCATGACTGACAGCGGCATCGTACTGGCCGCGCAGGATGTGCGGCGCAGTTTTCGTGAGGGCTCGAGCACACTTGAAGTGCTCGCCGGTGTGGCGCTCGAGGTCAGACGAGCCGAGCGCCTGGCGATTATCGGTGCCTCGGGCTCCGGCAAGACCACGTTGCTGCAGATCCTGGGCGGCCTGGACCGGCCGGACGCCGGTGTGGTCAGAATCGGCGGCCGCGACATTCATGCGTTGCCGGAACGAGAGCGCTGCACGCTGCGCAATCGCAGCATTGGCTTCGTCTATCAGTTTCACCATCTGCTGCCGGAATTCTCAGCACTCGAGAATGTCGCGATGCCGTTGCTGGTGCGGCGCGAGACGGCTGCGGCCGCGGCCGCGCGCGCGCGCGATCTGCTCGTACGCGTGGGCCTGGGCCAGCGACTGGACCATCAACCGCACCAACTGTCCGGTGGCGAGCGCCAGCGCACCGCCGTGGCGCGCGCGCTCGTGACTTTGCCGCAGCTCGTGCTGGCCGATGAGCCCACAGGCAATCTCGACGGCCGCAACGCCGAGCAGGTGTTCGCGCTGATGCTCGAGCTCAACCGCGAACTGGGCACCAGCATGGTGATCGTCACGCACGATCCGCGACTGGCGGCGCGCATGGATCGGGTGCTCGAGCTCGACGCTGGGGTGCTGGGTCACCCCGCGAGCTTGTAGGGGCGGCGTTCCTTGCGTGTGTGGTAGCGCCGTATGGTGACGGCGCGCCAGACCAGCTCGAGCGCCCAGCGCGCGCCCAAGCCACAGATCAGGCTGCACACCAGGCAGCCGAGCAGGAACGGCTTCCAGGCCGGCCCGAGACCATGCTCGAGCCAGTTCCAGGTCAGGTGAAACTCAAAATGCCGCGGCTGATGACGCAATAAAGCCACGCCCACGCGGTAGGCGGCATAGTAGATCGGCACCATCGTGAACGGATTGACGATGTAGGTGGCCACGATGCCCACGGGCAGATTCAACCGCCACCAAAGCGCCGCGAGCACGACGAGCAACAGATGCACGGGCAGCGGGATGAAACTGATCGCGACCCCCATGCCGAAGGCGGCGGTGATCGAATGGCGATTCAGCGACCACAGATGCGCATCGGTCAGTCGATCGCCGAAGATGCTCAGATACCATTTGTGGCGCCGCTCATGGATGAGTCTCGCCAGCTTCTTGACTACTCTGCGAGGCATGGCAGTGCGACTCTAGCAGTTGCATGCGGTTGTCCATAAGCGCGCCGTCTCGATTTTGCGCTTTGGGCCATGCGCTTTAGGTATCATGCGCCGGCCGCGACTAAAAGCAGGAGTCGACGCCAGAAATGTGGGAAATCGTGCAGGCGGGCGGGGTACTGATGTGGCCCATCATCCTGTGCTCGATCGTTGCCGCGGCGATCACCCTGGAACGGCTCTGGACGCTGCAGGATCGGCGTGTGCTGCCACCCGATCTGATGCAGAAGATCTGGAAACTGGTCGAAGCGCACCAGATCAGCGAGCCCGTGATCCGGGCGCTGGAGCGAAATTCACCGCTCGGCAGGCTTCTGGCCGCGGGCCTGGAGAACCGGCACCGCTCGCGCGAGGTGCTCATGGAGCGGCTCGAAGATACCGGCCGACACGTCGTGCATGAGCTCGAACGCTATCTGAATACGCTCGGAACCATCGCCGGCGTCTCGCCATTGCTGGGCCTGCTGGGCACCGTGACCGGCATCATCAAGGCGTTCAACGCCATCAACGCGGGCGGCGGCGGGGATCCGCGCATGCTCTCGGGCGGCATCGCCGAGGCACTCGTGGCCACTGCGGCTGGCCTGTGTGTGGCGATCCCGTCGCTGATCGCGTACCGCTATCTGCGCGGCCGGGTAGAACGTATCGTGGTCGAAATGGAAAAGAATGCGCTGCGGCTGGTGGACGCCGTGGACGCGGCAGCGCACCAGCCGACCGAGAAGCGCGCGCTGCCGGCCTGAGCCTGAGGAAGATGCCATGAACCTCAAACCGCGCCGCATCGAGGAGCCTGAGATCAACGTCACATCGCTGATCGATGTCGTGCTGTTGCTCGTGGTGTTCTTCATGCTGTCTTCCAATTTCACCGCCGAGGGGCGCCTGCGCGTACGCCTACCGCACGCCAGCTCGGTGCCGACCGATCGCTCCGGCAACGAGTCGCTCGTGATCAGCGTGAGCGCGGCTGGCGCCTATCTGGTGAACGGCCGCGAACTGATCGACTCGAGCCCCGATACGCTGCGCGCGGCGATACTCAAGAGCGCCGGGCCGGGGGCGCATGCCGCACCCGTCTCGATCCGCGCCGACGGGCGCGCGAGCCACCAGTCGGTCGTGACGGCGATGGATGTGCTGGGCCGGCTGGGATTCACACAAATGAACCTCGCGACTGTCAACGAGACCGGAGCGGCATCGCCTTGAACCGCGCTGCGCCCGGCACTCCGGCCAGCCTCGCAACGACACCCCAGGCGCGCAGCGTATACCGGCGACTCCTGGGTTACGCGCGACCGCATCTGGGCATGTATATGCTCGGCGTGCTGGGCATGGTGCTGTATGCCGGCAGCGATCTGATCACGATCAATTTCATCAGAACCTATCTGCGCGACGTGCTGACGCTGGAGCGCAACGCCCGGGTGCTCAGTCTGCTGCCGCTCGGCGTTATCGTGATTTTCCTGGTTCGCGGTATTGGCGACTATCTGGCCAATTACTTTCCTTCCTGGGTCGGGCGGCAGGTCATCAAGGCGATGCGCAGCGACCTGTTCGCGCAATACCTGCGCTTGCCCACGGCCGTGTACGATCGGGAATCCACGGGCGCAATGCTTACCCGGCTGACCTATAACTGCGAGCTCGTGGCAGCCGCCACCACCGATTCGCTCACGGTCATCATCCGCGACTCGCTGGCGATTGCGATCAACATCGGCGCGCTGTTCTGGCTCAACTGGAAGCTCGCGTTGTACTCGTTGATCGCTGCGCCAGCCATCGCCTGGCTGGTGCGCAGCGTCAATATCCGCTTCCGCCGCTACAGCACGCGCATCCAGAACTCGATGGGCGACGTCACGCGCGTGGGCAAGGAGGCGCTCGATGCGCACCGCGTGGTCAAAGTATTCAACGCGCAGGAGCATATCCGCTCTTTGTTCGAAAGCGCGAATGAACTGAACCGGCGCACCAATATACGTCTGGTCTCGGCACGCTCGAGCAGCAATCCGATCGTGCAGATGCTGCTGGCCCTGGGGCTTGCGGGCGTGCTGTTCATCGCCAACCGGGAGATCGCCGCTGGCACCTTGTCGATCGCCGTATTCTTTCCGTTTCTGATCGCATTGGTGCAGATACCGCAGCCCCTGCGACGCGTGCTCAATGTCGCCGGTCCCCTGCAACAGGGCATTGCAGCGGGCGCTAGCGTGTTCGAGGTGCTCGATGCGCCAGCTGAGTCACAGGGGGGCACTCATGCGCTGGCGCGCGCACGCGGGGAGGTCGAATATCGCCACGTCAGTTTCGAATACGCGCCCGACAAGGGGCCCGTGCTGCGCGACGTCTCGCTGAGCATGGCGGCCGGTACCACCACCGCGATCGTGGGCCGCTCGGGCAGCGGCAAATCCACGCTGGTCTCGCTGCTGCCGCGCTTCTATGATCCGACCGCCGGCGCAGTGCTGATCGACGGCGTTGATATCCGTGAGTACACCCTGTTCGATCTGCGCCGTCAGATCAGCCTGGTCAGCCAGGAGGTCGTGCTGTTCAACGACACGATCCGCAACAACATCGTCTTTGGCGCGCACGGCATCAGCGAGGCGCAATTGCAGGAGGCGGTGCGCGCGGCCTATGTGCTGGAATTCGTCGAACAGTTGCCGCAGGGTCTGGAGACGATGGTCGGGGATCGTGGCGTGCTGCTCTCGGGCGGACAGCGCCAGCGCATTGCGATTGCGCGCGCGCTGCTGCGCGACACACCGATCCTGATTCTCGATGAAGCCACCGCGGCGCTCGATAGCGCGGCCGAGCGCCATATTCAAGAGGCGCTCGAGCGGCTTCTGCGCAATCGTACGACCTTCGTGATTGCGCATCGACTGTCCACCGTCGAGCGCGCCGATCGCATCCTGGTGCTGCGCGACGGGGTCATCGTCGAGTCCGGGGCGCACGCGCAGCTGCTCGCGCATCAAGGCGTCTACGCCGAATTACATCAGCTGCAGTTCAGTGCCTAGCAGACCGATCGGCTCGCGCCTGCTGTTGCTCTGGGATCGAGGGCGACCGCCCTGGCTGCTGCGATGGCTCGCGAGTGTGTTTGGCATCCTCGTGCGTGCGCGACGGGCTGCCTACGCACGCGGCTGGCTGCGCTCGCAGCGCCTGCAGCGGCCTGTGCTGGTGGTCGGAAACATCACGGTGGGTGGCAGCGGCAAGACCCCGCTGGTGATCTGGCTTGCGGCACAATTGCGCGCCGCCGGCTGGACACCGGGCATCGTGCTGCGCGGCTATGGTGGCGCGGGCAGCTCGCGGCGCACGGCCTTGCGCGTGGAACCCGATAGCGATCCACGCCTCGTGGGCGATGAGGCGCTGCTATTACGACAGCGCACCGGCGTGCCGGTAGCGGTGTGCCGCGAGCGCGTGCGTGCCGCTCGATTACTGCTGGGCGAGGGCGTGGATCTGATCGTCTCGGATGATGGTTTGCAACATTTGGCGCTGGCGCGCAATGTCGAGATCGCAGTCATCGACGCCAACTATGGTCTTGGCAACGGCTATCTGCTGCCTGCCGGACCACTGCGCGAGCCGCGCGCGCGACTGGCTCAGGTCGATGCGTTGGTCATCAACGGCCAGAGCGCGCACTGGCGCGAAGCACTGCGCGCTCTGGGAGCGCTCGGGCCATTCACGATGCGCTTGACCGGCGAGTGGCTCTGGCCGCTGGCGGGCGCGGGCGAGCGCGCGGCGCTGGCCGGCTTTGCCGGGCGACGCGTCCATGCGCTGGCTGGCATCGGCCATCCGCAGCGCTTCTTCGCGCAATTGCGCGAGGCAGGCCTGAAGGTCATCGAGCATCCTTTTCCCGACCATCATCGCTATCGCAGCGGGGAGCTGGAATTCGCCGATGAGCTGCCGGTGCTGATGACCGAGAAGGATGCAGTAAAATGCCGCGCATTCGGCGGCGCGAACCGCTGGTATCTGCCGGTTTCTGCAACCTTTGAACAGGCCGAGGCTGCCGCGCTGCTCGCAGGGCTGCAGCGGCGCCTCGAGTCGGGCATGACGATCGCGGGAGGATAATGTGGATACCAGACTGCTCGATATTCTGGCGTGCCCTGTGTGCAAGGGGCCGCTGCGCCATGAGCGCAAGGAAGCGCTCTTGATCTGCCGCGCGGATCGCCTGGCGTTCCCGATACGCGACGGTATTCCCATCATGCTCGAAGATGAGGCGCGTGTACTCTCGCCGAGCGATCCGTTGCTCGAGCGCTAGGGCTCGCTTCCGATATGTACCGCGTTGTGATCCCGGCGCGCTATGGCTCCACTCGTCTGCCCGGCAAGCCGCTGCTGCCGCTGGCCGGCAAGGCGATGATTCAGTGGGTCTACGAGCGCGCCCGGCGCTCGGGCGCGCAACAGGTGATCGTGGCGACCGACGATGAGCGCATTGCGCAGCTCGTGCGCGAGGCGGGCGGGGAGGCATGGCTTACGGCGGCGACGCACAGCTCCGGCACCGATCGAATCGCCGAAGTCGCGCGGCGTGCGCGCTGGAGTGATAGCGACATCATCGTGAATGTGCAGGGCGATGAGCCGCTGATGCCTGAAGCATTGCTCGATCAGGTCGCGGCCTTGCTCGCTGCGGATGCCGACGCGGAGCTCGCAACCCTGTGCGTGCCGCTGGAGTCCGTGGAGGCGCTGCTTGATCCGAGCGTGGTCAAGGTGGTTACGGACTTACAGCAGCGCGCCCTGTATTTCAGCCGCGCGCCGATTCCCTGGTCGCGCGAGG
>JBEKWD010000174.1:0-5986 GCA_049513435.1 Steroidobacteraceae bacterium
GAGTGCCGAGCAGCGTGAGTGCGTAAAGAATGAGGCCAGAGGTGCGACGCTTGAGCAGCAGCCACCCGGAAAGGGCAATCGCGATACCCGCGATCACGTAGTAGAGCGAGCCGCCGAGCACGGCGAGCCACACGCCTCCTGCTACGAATACAATCCCAAGCAGCAGGAGAATAAAAGACATGATTATGCGATACATGGTTCCGATCCTTCTTCTTCGATTGGCGGCCAGGGTGGGACTTGAACCCCCGATCTGGGCATTATGAGAGCGCTCGTTAGTTTTTAAAACTTTTGACAAAGCCTCACGGAGCTCGCAGGTCCTAAGCGAGGACCTCGTGGCGATTTATCGCGCCTGCGGTGGCGGCGCGGCCGACCGGGCGGACCGGATTTGACAGGCGGAGTAAGATTTAGGCTCGGAGCTTGCAAAAAAAATATCTTCGTGGCACCCCAGGAGCCGAATCCATGAGCAACATGCAGGACACGATCACGACGTCGGATGGGATCAAGATCTTCTACAAAGACTGGGGCAACGGGCAGCCGATCGTCTTCTCCCATGGATGGCCGCTCTCCTCGGACGATTGGGACGCGCAGCTGATGTTCTTCGTCAATCGCGGCTACCGCGTGATCGCGCACGATCGACGTGGCCACGGTCGCTCGAGTCAGACGTCGGACGGTCATGACATGGATCACTATGCCCAAGACCTCGCAGCGCTGACCACGCATCTGGACCTGAAGGACGCCGTCCATATCGGCCACTCGACCGGCGGTGGCGAGGTCGCCCGCTACGTCGCTCGCTATGGCGCAAAGCGGGTTGGCAAGGCCGTGCTGATTAGCTCGGTGCCTCCCATCATGGTCAAGACGCCGGCGAATCCAGGTGGCCTGCCGAAGGAGGTATTCGATGGCTTCCAGGCTCAGGTCGCGCACAATCGAGCCCAGTTCTATCTCGATCTGGCGACAGGCCCGTTCTACGGCTACAACCGCCCGGGCGCCAAGATAGAGCAAGGCGTGATCCGCAACTGGTGGCGCCAGGGAATGATGGGCGGTGTCAAAGCCCATTACGACGGCATCGTCGCATTCTCACAGACCGACTTCACGCCGGACTTGAAGGCCATCTCAGTGCCCATGCTGGTGATGCACGGGGATGATGACCAGATCGTGCCCTACGCGGACTCAGGTCCCCTCACGGCGAAGCTCGTCAAGAACGCAACGCTAAAGACGTACCGGGATTTCCCACACGGGATGTGCACGACGCAAGCCGATACCATCAACGCCGATCTGCTCGCATTCATCAAATCGTAGTCGGTCTGCCCACTGGGATCGGGTTCACCCGCGCGCGCGGCGCCGGGCGAGCTCGAAGTAACCAAGCTCGAAGGAGTCCTGCATGAGCGAACTGCCTCTCTTGACGCCGGATCGTTGCGTCCTCGCCTTGATCGATCAGCAGGCGGGTCTTGCGTTCGGCGTGAGCTCGATCGACCGACAGGTGCTGCTCAATAACACCGTCGCCCTCGCCAAGACGGCCCGCGCTTTTGCTGTTCCGATCGTTATTTCGACCTCAGCGTCGAAGGTCTATAGCGGGCCGCTGATGCCGGCAATCGCTGCAGTGCTACCGGAAAGACGCGTGTTCGAGCGCCATAACATGAACCTCTGGGAGGATGGGGCGGCGCATGCGGCCCTGGTCGCAACCGGCCGACGCACTTTATTGGTCTCCGGCTTACTAACCGAGGCCTGCGTTTCTTTTCCCGTTCTATGCGCATTGGCCGAGCAGTACGAGGTGTTCGTCGTGGCCGATGCCTGCGGTGGCCTCACACCAACCAGTCACGAACTGGCGCTGCGCCGCATGCAGGCCGCAGGGGCACGTATGACCTCATGGATCCAGGTGCTCCTCGAGTTTCAGCGCGACTGGACGCGCCATGAGACCTACGAGGCCGCACGCGGCATCGTCGAAGCGCATGCAGGAGGCTACGGGATCGGACTCGCCTATGCGCGCGATATGATTCACCCGACTTAGGCGGCTAGGCAAATCGAATGACCCTCTGGGTTGGAACATCGGGGTACAACTATCCGGAATGGAAGGGAAGCTTCTATCCCGAGAAATTCCCTGCGGCGAAGATGCTGCCCTATTACGCAGAGCGCTTTTCGACGGTCGAAATCAACTACACCTATTACCGGATGCCGAATGAGAAAATACTCGCCGGCTGGAACCGCGAGACGCCAGATCATTTCAAGCTCACGCTGAAGGCGCCTAAACGTATTACCCACGATGCACGGCTGCGTGACTGCGCGGATCTGGTCGGGTATTTCCTCGACACGGCGGCCACACTCGGACCGAAACTCGGTGCGATACTCTTTCAGCTGCCACCGTTCCTGCGCAAGGACCTGGCGCTGTTGGACACGTTTCTGGCCAATCTGCCCGTCGGTTTGTGCGCGACCTTTGAATTCCGGCACGACTCCTGGCTCGAGGAAGCGGTCTACGAGCGTCTGCGCGCCAGGAATCTGGCGCTGTGCATCGCGGATAGCGAAGAGCGCTCGATACCGTTGGAAATCACGGCCGACTACGGCTACTTCCGTTTGCGTGACGAGGGGTATCAACCGGCCGACATTGTGCGCTGGGCTCGCACTATTCGCGACAAGACATCATCGTGCAGAGACGTCTACGTCTATTTCAAACACGAGGAGGAAGGCAAGGGCCCGGACTTTGCACGTCAATTCGTACAGGCCTTCGGCGGATAGGCGGTGGCAGAGCGTAGCGCGCTGCCGTGCAGCGGCAGTCACGCGGGGTGAGACATGTCGCGCAGCCGTGCGGCCGCCACTTCCGCGGTGATATCGCGCTGTGGACCAGCCAGCATCTCGTAGCCGACCATGAATTTGCGCACCGTCGCCGAGCGCAGTAGCGGCGGGTAGAAATGAGCGTGCAGGTGCCACTGCGGATGATCGCGCCCGTCAGTGGGCCGCTGATGCAGACCCATCGTGTACGGGAAGGCAATGTTGAACAACGCATCGTAGCGCGTTGTCAGTTCTTTCAGGATCTGCGCGAAGGCGTCGCGCCCGGATGCATCCAGTTCGTCCAGCGCCGCGCAGTGTGCGCGCGCAAGCACGAGCGTCTCAAACGGCCAGGTGGCCCAGAACGGCACCACGGCGACGAAGCGCTCATTGATGCACACCATCCGTTCACGCTGCTCAATCTCAAGGGCTGCGTAGTCACACAGCAGACAGGAGCCACGCTGCTGCAGGTACTGCATCTGCCTGTCCGATTCCGTGATGACAGTGTTTGGCACGGTCTCATTGGCCCAGATCTGTCCGTGCGGGTGCGGATTGCTTGCACCCATCATCGCGCCGCGGTTCTCGAAGATCGTCACGAAATTGACGCGCGAGCGCTCGCCGAGATTCACGTATTCAGCCGTCCAGGTGTCGATGACCTGCCGGATGCCGCTCACGGGCATTTGACTGAGCGCCATATCGTGACGCGGTGAATAGCAGATTACACGGCACAATCCTGCTTCCCCTTGCGCCTGCAACAACTGCCCCGCGCTGATCGTGGCGGCCGCGGTGTCCGGCAATAGCGCTGCAAAATCGTTGTCAAATACAAAAGTCGACTCGTAGCGCGGATTAGTGACACCGTTCGCGCGCGTGTTGCCGGGGCACAGAAAACATTCGGGGTCGTAGCTCACGACCGTTGCCGCGGTGATTGTCTCGGTCTGTCCATGCCACGGCCGTGCGGTGCGGTGCGGGGAGACGAGCACCCACTCCCCGCTCAGTGGGTTGTAGCGCCGATGCACGTCGCTTTGCAGATTCAACGCGGAGAGTTTCACGGCCGGCTGATCTCGCCCTACACGGCGTTAGGTTTCGATGCGCGCGGCGCCATCGGCTGCTTCGCAAACATAGATTTCCGGTGCATGCCCGGTCCCCTGCGCGTAGCGTTCCGCGATCAGCGAGCGAAACCGCGCCACCGCATCGGAGCGCACCACATTGACCGTGCAGCCGCCAAAGCCACCGCCAGTCATGCGCGCGCCGTACACGCCGTCGATCTGCTCGGCGATGCGCACCATCAGATCCAGTTCATCGCAACTGACCTCATAGTCATCACGCAGGCTGCGGTGCGACTCTCGCATCAATCGCCCGAATTCGGTCAGATCCGCGTGGCCGAGCGCGGCGGCGGCGGCGTTGACGCGTTCGTTTTCGCTCGCAATATGCCGGCAGCGCCGGTAAATCACGGGGTCGAGTTGCGCTGCATGGCTGCGCAGCACTTCCGAGGACACATCACGCAGTGTTTCAACACCCGGAATAATGCGCGCCAGCGCCTGCACGCCCTGCTCGCATTCATCTCGGCGGCGGTTGTACTGACTGCCAGCGAGCCCATGTCGCACCATGGTATTGCAGATCACCAGTTGCATGGGCGCCGCGCTTCCAGCCAACGACTGATCAAGTGGCAATAGTCGATGCTCCAGTGAGCGACAATCGATCCATAACGCGTGTCCGGCGCGCCCGCAGGCGGAGGCAAACTGATCCATGATGCCGCAACGCATGCCTACATAGTCGTTCTCTGCGCGCTGGCAGAGCTTGGCCAGTGTGACGTTATCCAACCGGTGCCCGGCCAGCTCCGACAGAGCCAGCCCCACCGACACCTCCAGCGCCGCCGAGGAACTCAAACCCGCGCCGAGCGGCACCTCGCCATGTATCAGCAGATCTGCCCCACTTAGCGCGACACCCTGCTGTTGCAAAGACCAGGCGACGCCGGCCACATAGCCAATCCAATGCTTGCTCTGGCCTCGTAGCGCCACGGCGTCTGCCGCCTCAGGCAGTGCAATCTCCAGCGTCTCGTCAAAATTCGTGGACCGCACCCGTAGGCGACGATCGGCTCGGCCCGCAACAGCCACCGTGGTATAGAACCGGATCGCCGCTGGCATGACAAAGCCGGCGTTGTAATCGGTATGCTCCCCGATCAGGTTCACCCGGCCGGGTGCGCGGTAAAACTCAGGCTCGGCGGCGAATCGTTCGATGAATTCCGTGCGCAGGGCGTTCAGATCGGCCATCGGCCATCCACAGGGTTCAGGTCGAGCCCTTCCCAGCCGCCATGGGGCGCCGCCGCGTCGACAGCAGCATGGCGATGCCGAACACGGCCAGCACGGCACCCCACCAGGCGTTGATGTTCAAATCGGCGGCAGTACCCGTCGATGACGCTCCAGTCAGCAGGCCGTAGCCCGCCAGCAATGCTCCGATCAGCGTAAAGAGCCAGCCGATCGGGGCGCGAATATCCAGTTTCATAATTCTTATCCTTCTCACTCACCAGAAAATGATGTTCAGCACGAAGACCGCGGCCAGCGCGAGTACGCCGAGCACCACAGGCCTTCGGTACCAGGGCTCGTTTGCCTCCTGCGGTCGCGGTGTCTGCGAATACACGAGCCCGGCCAAGTCCTTTTGCGGTGCCCCAGTCGCGAGGCTCACGGCTATCGTGACGATAAATCCCGCGGACCAGGCAAATATGGCCGTCCAGAAATTCTGCGCCATTTCACTCGGATATAGGTGCACGAGTCCGAGCCAGCCGCCCTTGATGCCCGCCACGGCGTGCGCCGGCAGCGTCAGGCCGTGATGCACAGCCGCCGCAAGCGTACCGGCCACTAAGCCGGCAAACGCACCGTGTCCGTTGGCGCGCTTCCAGAACATACCGAGCAAGAAGGTCGCAAACAGCGGGGCATTGATGAACGCAAACACGAGCTGCAGCACATCCATGATGTTATTGAATTGCGCCACCAGATAGGCGGCCAGCAGCGAGAGCACCACGCCCACGACGGTGATGATCCGTCCCATCCACAGGTAATGCGCATCGCTCGCGTCCGAGCGAATGTAGGGCTGATAGATGTCGTTGGTCCAGACGGTATTGAATGCCGTCAGGTTGCCTGCCATGCCGGACATGAAGCTCGCGATAAGCGCCGTGAGCCCCAAACCCAGCAGGCCGTTTGGAAAGTAATGGCCCAGCATCAACGGAATGACC
>JBEKWD010000175.1:0-5975 GCA_049513435.1 Steroidobacteraceae bacterium
TTCTCCCGTGCCTTGTCGGCAATCACTGTCCCTTGCACCAGCGCCGACTGCCTGCCCTGGTAGGTCTTGAGCGAATTCTCGATCGAGAAGCGCAGCGTCTTGGAGGAGCGCGCCTGCTCTGCCCCCCTGGTAGCAAAGTCGCTGAGTATGCCGCGCAGTTCGGACAGGAAGCTCAGAGTGAATGGCTGCGCCACATCGCGCTGGAACTGAAGTTCGGCGAGCGTATCCTCGCGCTCGGTGCCGCCGGGGTTGCCGCTGACGAAGGCGATATCGCCCTGCCTCACGGCCTTGGTGGCGAATTTCAGATAATCATCCGTGCGCAGGGGCTTGACGTGGTCATAGATTCGTACAAAGGCGACGTCCAGATCGTATCGCGGAAACGTGAAATTATCCGGGTCTCCACCAAAGAATGCCGCGCTCTCCTCGGGCGCGAATACCACGCGCAGATCCTGATACCGCTTGTACTTATAAAGGTCGTATACACCGCCATTGAACAAGGCCACCACCTGACAGCGCACCTGCGCCGAGGTGCCACACGCCCGCTCGATGCGCGCCTTCGCGGCCCGCTCGGCCTGGTGAAAGGCGCGATCGTATTTTCCGGCCGTGGCGGCCTGCACCTGGCGGGTCACATTAGTGATTTGCACCAGCTGATTTGCCTCCAGTGCCGGGCATTTCTTCTCATCCCCCACGTTGCTGGCATAGAAGCCGTCCACAAGGTAGTCATGAGTGGCGTCGGCCAGATCGTTCAGACAGGCCCGCACGCAATGATGGTTGGTCATCACCAGGCCTTCTGACGACACCAGGCTCGCCGAGCAGCCCTGCACCAGCCGTATGCTGGCAAATTGCCAATGTCTGAGCCACGCCGCACCGGGTGCCCAGCCATATTTCGCGCGCATCTGGACGGCGGGGAAATGATCATAGGTCCACATCCCCTCGTCCGGAAACGCGGCAGCGGCATACCCTGCGATGACCAGCAGCATCGCGCAGCAGCGGCTGGCACGGCACGCCCGCAGTGTGGACACCCCGCTTCGCATCAGATCACGTCCTATTGCGTTAGTCGGCCTTGCGTGTGCGTGCGGCAGCCTTCGGACACAGGAAACAGACTCGGGTGTGGTCGTTCACCACGCCAACCGCCTGGAGGTAGGCGTAAATGATCGTACTCCCGACGAAGCGAAATCCACGCTTCTTCAGGTCCGCCGAAATTCGATCGCTCAATGGGCCATGTGCGGGCACATCAGTGCCAGCGCGCGGACGATTGATGACGGGGCGCCGTTCGACGAAGGACCAAAGATAACGATCGAAGCTGCCGAACTCGCGCTGTACGCTCAGAAATGCGCGCGCGTTGCTGATGGCAGAGTCTATCTTCAGCCGGTTGCGGATGATGCCGGGGTCGAGCATCAATGCGGCGGCGCGCCGTGCATCGAAGCGCGCCACTTTCTTCGGGTCGAAGTTCGCGAAGGCGCGGCGAAAATTGGCGCGTTTGCGCAGGATCGTCGACCATGACAGCCCGGCCTGAGCACCCTCGAGGATCAGCATTTCGAACAGGTGCCCGTCGTCATGCGACGGGCGGCCCCATTCCTCATCGTGATAGCGCGCGTAGTCCGAATCAGCCTCGCCCGCCCACGCGCATCGCTTCTTCCGGGTCGTCATGCGCTGTGACCTATGAGGTCTACGCTCTGCGCTTCTTTGAGGGCGCCGCCCGGGTGATCGTGCGAATCGCAGCGGCCAGAGATCGCGCCGCCTTTTCATAGCCGTCCCACGCGCTCGACTTGCGCAGCAGCGCCGGCGCGCTTCTGACCGTATATTGCATTGGATCGAGCCCGCGGCGTACGGCATTCCAATCAACGGGCATCGAAACACTCGCCCCTGCGCGCGCTCGCGGAGACAGCACCGCCACGGCTGTAGCCGTGCGATCGTTGCGCAGGTAGTCCAGAAAGATCTTTCCGGTCCGCTGAATCTTCGCCATGTTCTCGACGTAGCGGCTCGGGCTGTCCTGCGCCATCTGCGCGCTGATGATATGCGCGAAATTCTTGGCCACTGGCCATGTGACGGCATCCTTGCTGGTCAGGGGTGCGACCACATGCAGTCCCTTGCCGCCGGTGGTTTTGCAGAACGACTCAAGGCCAACTGCCTTGAGCCGATCCCGCACCTCTAAGGCACCGGCGATGACCGCGTCGAATTTCAGATCCGGCGCTGGATCCAAATCAAACACGAGACGCCCCACGGCCTCCGGATCACCCGGTACGCAGTTCCAGGGGTGTATCTCCAGCGCTCCCAATTGCGCTGCGGCGACCAGAGCCTCGACGCGATCAATCTGCACGTACGGTGCCTTATCGCCGCGAATCTTGACCAGGCTGAACAGCCCCGACATCCCGGCCATCGCGTGGCGCTGAAAGAACTGCTGCCTGCCCAGCCCATCCGGTACGCGCACCAGCGAGCAGGGTCGACCTGCGACGTGCGGCAGCATCCAGTCGCCGATGCCATCGTAATAGCGCGCGAGATCAAGCTTCGTCACCGGTGTGTGATCGCGGGCGTCGGGCCAGAGCGCCTTGTCCGGATTGGAGATGCTCACTCCCATGACGGTGAGCGAACCGCCGGATCGAGCCACTTTGGGTGCAACGGCCCTCGCATTCTTGCGCCCCATTGACGCCTTGGTCGAGCGCGCTGGGCCGCGGCTGACCATAGCCTTCAGTTTCTTGTCAGGCATAGCAGCCCCCGAGCCGACCGCGATTGGCGTTTCGGCTACCACTTCGCGCGCGCTCTTATCCTCGCGCAGACCTTTGAATGAGGCCTGGCGAATCATGCCGCTGCCTGTCCAGCCGGCGAATTCAATCTCGGCCACGAGCGCAGGCTCCAGCCAGCGCACGTCAGGCTCCTTGCGCGGTGCGTTCTCACCGACGAAAGGGCTCTGCGCGCGCGTGAGCGCCTTGAGTTTCGGGACCAGTTGCGCCGCCACTTTGCCGCCGTAGCCGGTCCCGATCCGGCCAACGTAGAGCAGCTGCCCCTTATGGTAGACGCCAGCCAGAAGCGATCGAAAACGGCCCGCTTCCATGGTCCAGCCGCCGAGTACGACCTCTTGCCCGCCGCGACATTTTGCTTTGGTCCAGAAACCGGCGCGGCCGGCGACATAGGGCGCGTCGAGGCGCTTGGAGATGATGCCTTCCAGATGCATCTTGCAGGCGGACTGCAGCACGGTATCGGCGCTCGCTTCAATGTGCTGGACGAAGCGCACGCGCTCGCCCGTATCGACGCCGCTCAATAGCTTCTCCAGCCGGCGCTTGCGCTCCACCAACGCGAGGCGGCGCAGATCCTCACGCCCCTCGAACAGCAGATCGAACGCAAAGAAAATGAGATTCTCCGAAGCTCCCTCGGACAACGCCGCCTGCAAGGCCGCGAAGTCAGGCAGGCGCTGCGCATCGAGAGCTACGATCTCACCGTCGATCAGGCAGTCCGGCAGGCCTTTTGCTGCCTTCGCGATCGCGGCAAATTTACCGGTCCAGTCGAGTCCGCGGCGGGTGTAGACAGCGGCCGTGCCGTTGCTGACGCGCAGTTGCGCCCGGTAGCCGTCGAATTTGATCTCGTGTGCCCAGCCCGGCTGGGCCGGCGGCCGCTCAACCAATGTGCACAGCTGGGGCTCGACAAAGCGCGGCATAGCCTTGACGAGCAGCGGCTTGACTGCGGCCGGTTTGCCGCTCGCAGCGCGCGGCAAATCAGTGGCCGCATTTTGCCCGCCCTGCGTCGGCTCGTGCCTGCTGTGCCATACCGCATCGGGCCGCGCGCGAGCCGGCCCCGCGAGCATGAAGGGCTTGGGCGAACGGCCCTTGCCACGCGCAATCTGCTCCATCGAGCGGCCTGAGGCCACAGAGCGGTCCAGCTCCATCAGCGCTTGCGTGCCGCCGGGCCGCGCGGCTGCGTCCCGATGTTTGATCAGCAACCAGTTGGTGCGCTTACTCTGGTACCGATCCTGCTTAAGCCGTACCAGTACCCAGCTACCGTGCAGGCGCACGCCATCGAGCGTGAATTTGAGCTCACCGTGCTTGAGTGCTTCCTCCGGAGACTTACCACCCTCTGGCGTCCAGAAACCGCGGTCCCAGAGTTGCACCGTACCGCCGCCGTACTGCCCTTGAGGAATCGTGCCCTCAAAATCGCCGTAGTCGAGCGGGTGGTCTTCCACTTGCACCGCCAGGCGCTTATCGGCCGAGTCGAGCGACGGTCCACGCGTAACCGCCCAGGACTTGAAGACTCCATCCCATTCCAGGCGCAGGTCATAGTGCAGTCGACGTGCCGCATGCTTCTGGATCACGAAACGCAGTCGCGCGGACGGCGCGACCGTCGTGGCCCTGGGTTCCGCGGTCTTCGAAAAATCGCGCTTTTGCTGATAGACCGAGAGCGGCTCTCTGGCCACGCCGTCATCCTTCTACGATCGCTGCGCGCGCCGATAAGCCAGCAGGTGACGTAGCGCGGCGCGCGGTTCGCCCGCGAGCTCATAGAGTCTGGCCAGATTAAAATGCGCGTCAATCAAACTCGGATCGGCCGCCAGCGCCTGCCGGTAGGTCGCAATGGCATCGTCCCGACGCATGATGTCCTCGAGTAGCACGCCGAGATTGAATAACAACAGCGCCGGTGCGTCCGCGCCGCCGCGGTAGGTGGCTTCGGCCTCCTCGTGGCGCCCCTGCAGGTGCAGCAATCTGCCCAGATTGATACGCGCTTCCGTATGTGACGGATCAGCGGCCAGGACATTTCGGTACAACTCAATTGCAGCGACCGGATCGTGTTCCTCGCGGCTGAAAGCGTCCGCGAATTGCGCCTCGGCGACAGCGCGGGCCGGAGACTCCTGTGCCTCGCGAATGATCTTGACCGCGGCAACGCTCTTCGCGCTGGCTTCAAAGCCCAGCGCGTATTGTCCCGACTCCCATTCCCAGATCGAAGGGCCCTGCTTGATCGCAATGCGCTTGCCCAGCGCTGCGATCGAACGAGCACTCAGTGGCGTTCCATCGGGCATCGAGCGGATCTTGGTCAGGGCGCGATTGATCGCGCGCGTCGGAATTCGCGCGGCCTGCAACGCACTGGCGGTGCGCAGCACGATCAGATCCTGAAACGAAAAGTGAAACCGGCCCGCCTCGCTCACCGGCCGAACATGTCCGGCTCGAATCAGTGAACGCACCGTAGCCGTGGAAACACCTAGCCGCTCGAGGTCCTTCGCCTCGTACGCATGCATTTTATCGCCGCGCGGCTTTGCGCGCGGTCGAGGGCGCGGCTCGCTTCGGTGCTTTGCGGTCTTTGATTTGGGCAGGTCTGCTTCCCCGGACATCGATGCTCGCGCGCAACGCCTCCATCAGATCGATCACGTTGCCCTTGGCCGCAGCGGCCGGCGGCTCGGCTAGCGACACCTCCTTGCCCTGAACCTTTTTCTGAATCGCCGCCTCGACGCGATCCCTGAATTCGTCCTTGTACTCACTGGCGTCAAAGCGCGGCGCCGATAGATGATCGATCAATTGCTGCGCCAGCTTCAGTTCCGGTTCCGACACCGACGCGCTCTCCAGGCCGAGGTCCTTCATCGAGCGTACTTCGGCCTGAAAGTGCAGCTGATGCATTGCCAGGCCGCCGTCGAGAGAGCGGATGACAATCACATGCTCCTTGCCACGCGATATCCAGCGGCCCACGGCGCATTGTTTCGCCTTGCGCAGCGCGGTCATCAATAATGTATAGGGCTTGGCGCCACCCTTATCGGGCGCGAGGTAATAGGCCCCGTCGTAGTAGATCGGGTCCACCGACTCGAGCGGCACAAACTGCCCGATGTCGATCGCGTGCGTCGTCGTGTCTTCGAGCGCTTTCAACTCCTCCGCGCTGAACATGACGTACTGATCCTTGGCAAACTCAAAGCCTTTGACCATCTCGGAGCGATCGACCGGCTTGCCGTCATTGACCGCCAGGTACTGCTGCTTGACGCGCGAACCATCCGACTTGCGCAGTAG
>JBEKWD010000176.1:0-5973 GCA_049513435.1 Steroidobacteraceae bacterium
CAGCGGCGGCGGCGGTGTTGAGATCATTCGCATAGATCTGTGCGCGTCCGACGGCTTCCAGCGTGGCCGAAAGTCCCCATTTCATCGGACGCCACGTCAGGCCTGCGTATAAGGAGTTTTCCGGTACCGCAGGCAGTCGACTACCCACGGCCACGGGCCGGTCGATGCAGGGCGTCGTGATACAGGTTTCATAGGACTGTGCCACCTCGGCACGCATCCAGGTGTAAGCCAGCCGCGAGCTAAATCCCGCGCCCAGGATGCCAGTCGCCCCGACTTCGGCGCCGCGCCGCTCGGTCTCCGGAATATTCTGATAGACCGAACGGCCGCCGCTATTTTGCTGCACGGCCAGCTCGTCGTGCGTATCGATATAGAAGCCCGTGAAGTCGAACGCGAGCCGTGGATCGGAAGTCTTGAGTCCGGCCTCATAGTTATCGCTGTGCGCGGGCCGCAGGCCGATATTCAGACCCGGCGGATTACCGTTGACCGAGCGGTAGGCGAGATCGTTGAGCGTCGGGGTTTCAAATCCACGCCCATATGCGGCATAGACCGACACGTCGGGCTCGACACGGTAGGTCACGCCGGCGACAGGATTGGTGGCCTCGTAGTGCACGGCGGTGAGCGGCTCCACGCCGGGCGCCGCCAGACGATCATAAGAGCCGATATCCACGAGGCTGTGACGCAGCCCGGCCAGGAGTCGCCATTGTACCGACGGGTCCCACTGGCCCTGCAGGTACTCATCGGTATTGAAGGCGCGGTTGGTCTGATCGCGACGCAGAGCGCCTTCGACGCCCAGATCGGAACCGATGTAATTGAGATAACCATAGCGGGTCTCATCCAGATCGTCGTAGCTGACGCCGGCCGTGAGCCGCAATGGCGTGCCCAGCAGCGAGAGCTGATCGGATACGTGCACGTCGGTGCCACCGTAGACGTGTCCCAGATCAATGATGCCGCCGGGACTCGTTGAAATGAGCTCGGTGGACTGTGGAATGGCCTGGAACTGCGTCGTCGCTCGATGGCCACCGTAGACCATCGCGTAAATGTCTATGCCGTCGCTCAAAGTCTGCTCGTAAATGATGCCTGCCTGTTCCTGGCTGAGGTTCTTGCGCGTGTTATAGGTCACGGCACCGATTCCGGCCTGCGTCGGATCGACGAGCTGCGCCTGCGTCAGGCCCAGCGGATCCTGCACGAAGGGCGTTTCGACTGCGTTGGCCACGAACGTGAGGTGCGCGTTGTTGGCGAGCTCGAATCTAACCTTGCTATTGAAGTGATTGCGCTCGGCCGCGCTGTGTTCGCGATAGCCATCGGTACTGAAATGAGCGGCATCGATCATGTAGTTCAAGTCGCCATCGGTGCCGCCGGCCTTGAGTGCGTAACGCTGGGTATTGAACGGACCCACTACAGCCGCGCCCCCGACCGCATAGCCGGGCGGACCATCTTCGGTGAAGACCGAAATCACGCCGCCCGAGGCGTTGCCGTAGAGCGCAGAGAACGGCCCGCGCAATACCTCGATGCGATCGGCCGAGTCGAGGTCGAACTGTGAAAACTGTCCCTGTCCATCGGGCATGGTGCCGGGGATCCCATCGGAATACAGGCGCACGCCGCGCACGCCGAAGCTCGAGCGCGCGCCGAAGCCGCGAATCGAGATCTGCAGGTCCTGCGCGTAGTTCTGACGGTTTTCAACCGAGGCCCCAGGTACGCCCGCGAGGGACTCGGAGAGGTTTTCCTCCAACTGCCCCTGCTGGATCTCGCGCTTGTCGACTACATCGATCGACACGGGCAGATCCAGACTCGACTCGGCATAGCGTGTGGCCGTCACCACGATCGGTGACAGGCTCTCTGAGCCAGCTTGCGCGCTGGCTGAGGTCTGCGCGGGGGCCGTCGAGCTCCACAGCAGTGCGGCGCCGCCAACTGTTGCGCCGAACGCTATAGCCCATCTGCTCGACCGCAGCCGCGGACTCGCAGGCGAGCTGGCTTCGGGCTTGGTCTGTGACATCGTGCCCCCTGTATCGTCGCAAACTCGCACTACCGAGCCAACCCGGCTTTATGTTGCGTGCGGTGCGCGCTCACTTAAGGCGTGAATTAAAGCATCTTTTACTGCCCATGCTTCATATTCAATTGCGTTGCGCCTGGCTGACGGCAGCGCACGAACTATGTTCGCTAAGTGACGCTGATTGCCGAATTGTCCAAATCCGTTGCTGAGATGTGAAAGACGCCCTGCGCTCTGAGGTGGCAACATCCGGCCCAGAAAAGTGGCGTCAGTGCGTTCTGTTGCGCATTTACGACCGCTTGAGCAAGTCAGATTTCTGAAATTGAGGGGGTTAGCTTATGGACTTTGTCGCGTTAAAGAAGACTCGCGCCTATCTTGTAGGCGGTGCGGCCGTCGCCGCCCTGAGTATCGGCGCTGGCACCGTTTGGGCCCAAACCGCCGACACGGGCGGCGGGAATGAGCTCGAGACGGTCGTCGTCTCCTCAACCCGCTTGCAGAACGCCGGGTTCGACGCGCCGACGCCAACCACGGTCCTGAACGCTGACGATCTGGCGAAGATCGCCCAGCCCAACGTCTTCGACGCGGTGATCCAGCTGCCCAGCTTGCAGGGCAGCACGGGTCAGACCTACCAGGTCGGTTCCACGAGCACCGGACTGCAGGGTCTGTCCTCCTTCTCCCAGCGCGGATTCAGCCCCCTGCGTACTCTGACCTTGATCGATGGCGAGCGCATCATAGGCGCCAACGACAGTGGCGTCGTTGACATGAGCCTGATGCCGCAGATGTTGATCCAGCGCGTGGACGTCGTGACCGGTGGCGCCTCTGCCTCCTGGGGCTCCGACGCGGTCGCGGGTGTGGTCAACGTCGTGACCGACAAGAAATTCGAGGGCTTCAAGCTCGATGCGAGCACCGGCGAAAGCCAATACGACGACAATAAGACTAACACCGTCAAGCTGGCTTTCGGCACCTCGTTCCTGGGCGGTCGGGCTCACATTGAGGCCTCCGCTGAGTACGAGAACGACGAGGGTGTCGTCGGGACCGGAAGCCCTGCCAACTACTTCGGCTGCGGGGCACTCGATGGCCGACATATGGACAGCTGTGCAGGTACAGCGAGCTACGGCAGCGCTGCGGCCACCCCGGCCGGCCAGCCCGAGATAACCTGGGGCCCGTTCTCGCAGACTACTACGGAGACCCTAGGCGGCATAATCACCAGTGGTGCGCTGCACGGCGCCAATTTTGGAGCCGGCGGTCAGCCTTCTCCCTTCAATTTCGCCGGAGGCGGCGTGCCTTCGTTAACGGGAAGTACGATCGCTGGATGTCCCGGCGGCACCTGCATTTCGACGGCGGCCAGCCCGGGCGATCTGACGAATCAGTTCGAGCCCTCGACTATGTACCAGCCCATTCTGCGTCAGGTGTTCTTTACGCGCCTGTCCTTTGACATCACGGACAGATCAGAGATTTTTGCGACGGTCAACTACGGCAACTCGAATTCCAACTCCGAGCCGACCACGACCTTTGGCAGACCTGGCAATCTCTTTGTTGCGTGCAACAATCCGTACCTTCCGGCCGCTACCGCTACTGCTTGTGCGGCGGACTATCCGGCCGGGGACATGCCGTTGGGCATCGCCGCTCCGTTCCAAAATTTTGAAAACGTCAACATCGATCGCCTGCAGCGCCGCTTCGTCCTCGGTGGCGATGGCGCCTTTACTGTGATGGGGAAGGACTGGACCTGGGACACCTACGCAGAGTATGCCGAGGCGCCACAGTACCTTCGTATCACCAACATGCCGTTGCTGCCGAATCTGTTCGCGGCGATCGATGCGGTCGCAGGTACGGGCACGGGCGCCGGTGGAAATGGCATTGCCGTGGGCCAGATCGGGTGCGCCGAGGCGGCCGCGCGGGCAGCGGGCTGCGTGCCATATAACATCATCGGCACCGGCGTGACCAACTCCGCCGCGGCGACGAATTACATCATTCCGGCCAACGGCCCGTACGCTAATATCACGCAGCGCCAGGAGGCCTTTGGCGCCACTCTGAACGCCAAGCCGGTCACGCTCTGGGCCGGCGATCTTTCCGTGGCGGTCGGTGTGGATTATCGCTTGGAGAACTTCCACATCAAATCCGATCCGTACGGCAACGGCACTACAGTGCCCACTGCGGATCCATACACGGCCGCCTATCCGGCTAATCCCGCGATGTGTAACTGCAATTTCGAGAACACCTCTGCCGACGTCACCGCCGGTGGCGCCTGGTACGCGGGTAACTACCACGAAGGCGGCGGTCAATACACGGTGGATGAAGTGTTCGTCGAGACCGGTATTCCATTGTACAAAGTCCAAGGCTGGGGCGGCTTGGACGCCGACTTGGGCGCGCGCTTCGAGCATTACAGCCAGTCGGGCAACTGGACGACCTGGAAGATGGGCCTGGTTTGGGATACTCCCGCCCCTGGCGTGCGAATTCGGGGAATAGACTCCGAAGACTTGCGCGCACCGAACCTGAGCGAAATCTACACGCCGCCCACTTCCATCAACTCTAGTGCGACGGACCCGTTCCTGCCCGGTAACCCGGTGCTTGAGGCCAATCAGATCACCGAGGGCAATCTGCTGCTGACGCCCGAGACCTCGCATACGCAGGAAGTCGGCATAGTGTTTCAGCCCGAATACATCCCTGGGCTCAGAGCATCGGCTGACTACTATCACATCAATGTGCTTCACGTCATCCAGACGTTGAGCAGCCCACAGACGGTCGTCAATAATTGCGAGGCGGGCAATCTCGTGTTCTGCAGCCAGAATGCGATTCCGACCGTGGGCGCTGTGCCGTACAACGAGGGCGGCATTCCGACTGCCTATAACCTGCAGTTGACGAACATCGCCAGCATCGTCACCACTGGCGTGGACCTGGAGGCGTCCTACGCGTTCAAGCTGGAGAACTGGGGCATACCGGGCAACTTTGCGGTCCGCGCCTTGGGCACGAAGACCTACAAGTGGATTCTGTGCCCTGGTGCTGTGGGCACGGTCTGTGTCAATGAGGCTGGCGCGCTGGGCAATTACAGCACCAGCACGACCTACAATGCTGAGGGCGGCACGATTCCGACCTGGAAGGTTGTATACGCCGAGGATTATTCCAACAGCTGGGGTAGCCTCACGCTGATGCAGCGCTGGTTCAACGCCGGTACCTTCAGCAACAACAACGTGCAGTGCAACCCGGGAAGCTGCCCGGTGCAGACTGCCTTTCAGGCGATCAACTATCCGACCATCAACTACAACCACATGCCCGGTGCGATCTATTGGGATGCCAGCGCTTCGTGGAACGCGACCGAACATAGTCAGCTCTACGTCAAGGTCAACAATATTAACAACTACTTGCCGCCTCCTTCTCAGGGCGGGTACAACCCCACGGTCTATGACGTAATCGGCCGTATGTACTACATCGGCATCCGCTACCATCTCTGATCGAGCGCATGCATTCAGCCAAGACGTGGGCCGTCCCTAACGGGGCGGCCCATTTTTTTAGGAGTAACGCAGGATGAAGGGCAAGCTTTATATCGTTGCCACTGCCGCGGCAGTCGCGCTTTTGACGGCCGGCACGGCGTCCGCCCAGTTCCTGGGCAAAGAGGAAAATTCGGTCACGGCACCGCGCATGCCGATGCAATATTGGTCGGCCAAGCCGACCGTAATGACGGAATATGTGGCGCCGAACAAGCCGCACTGGATACTGTCGGAGATACTGGCGACGCACAAAGGTCAGACGGATTGGGTGCAGCCCATCGTGCGTAATCGCGAACAGGATGCCGACTATATTTCCCTGGGAGCCGGCAAGACACAGAAGGCCCGCTTCTATGCCGATGATCGCGTCGTCTTCATCGTATGGGACGGACAGCTCAAGGTGAGCATCGAGGGCAAGGACCCGTTTATCGCCACCAAGGGCTTCATGGTCAACATTCCCTACCGCAACGTCTATACGCTGCAGACGGTGGGCGACAAGCCGTC
>JBEKWD010000177.1:0-5960 GCA_049513435.1 Steroidobacteraceae bacterium
AAACGTGGGTCCAGGGAGAGCGTGAAATCAATCGACGCGAAGGTCACCGTGAGGGCCAGCAGGATGAGCCCGGGGGGCGCCAGGCGATACATCAGCGGCTCTGGATGCTCCTGCCGGAGTGCGCGCAGCACGAGGATGGCCAGGCCGAGCCAAATGACTAGATAGACCACGCTCCGTGCGTAAAAAAACGGTGTGTTCAAATAGAAACGATTGTCGAGCCGAGCGGCTACGTCTGTGTGCATCCAGGGATACAGCGCGTGCAGGACGAACAGGAGCGGCAGGAGTGCCGGCAGCAGCAGCGGCAGGGTCGCAACGCCCGACGCCAACTGCGGCCGGATGGCGCGCCCCCAGCGACCGCCGGTCAATGCATGGATAAAGAGGAGTGCCATGCTCCCCAGGGGCCACCCCAACCAAAAGGTCACCGCAGCGAGCCACGCATGGGGAAAAACTGCGGGCGAGACCACCCAGACGACGGCGGAGCCGATCAGCCCTACGCCGCCTGCGACCCATGCGCTCCTTTCTGCGCGCTGAGCCGTCATGGCAGGCTCCCGCGTTGATCGGCAGGCACATCAGCGAGCGAGGCATGTTGGCTACGCTCGAGTGCGTAAATGTAGGCCGCAATGGCCCAGCGATCGGCAGGCTGCACCCGGTCGGCGAACGAATACATCACCCCGTAGCCACCGGTGATGACGTCGTAAATATGCTGCGGCGGCGCCGATCGCAGCGGCTCGCTCTGAAAGGACGGCGGCGGCGGAAAACCGCGCTGCACGATCATTCCCTGTCCGTCACCCGTCTCTGAATGGCATGGCGCGCAATAAATGCGATAGCGCTCCTGGCCGCGCTCGAGCAGAGCAGACGTGACCGCGGGAGTTTTGGCAGGCTGGCTTTGAAATTCCACCGTATCGCTCGGTACCGGGGCCGGTCCCACCTGCGGTGAATACACCTTTTGCTTCGGCTGATTGTCCATGTTGTCGCAGCCGCTCAAAAGCGCCAGGCACAGAACCAGAGCCGCTACGACCTTGCCTGTCACGCGGAGAACTCTTCGATGCTCATCGGATGCAGTGTATCGATGAGGGCTCGCGCCTGGGCTGCGCGCTCAGGGTCGCTGCTGCGAATGGCTATGAACCATCCATCTCGCGATGCGCGCCTGAAGCTCTCGCATTCATCGACGGGGTCGTAGAGTCGCGGCATGCGGCAAATCACGAAGTAACCAAAAAAGCCGACCACCATGGCGCACAGGACGCCGACCTCGAAGGCGATCGGCACGAAGGCCGGCCACGCAAATGCCGGCCGGCCGCCAATGTCGAGCGTATAGGCGTACACGTCCGCATACGTCATGAGCAAAAAGCAGCCCACGAAGCCGGCGATGCCCGCCACGAACATGGCGACGGGCAACGGCGAGCCATGAGCTGCTTCCTCGAGCGGCGCCGGCGTATAGGTCTCGAGGGCTTCGATCCGCGCCTCCCGCAAACGTCCAAGCGCGTGTTGCAGAGCGTGCGGCGAGTCGAAGCCGGCGAGGAGCCCATTCATGGAGCCTGTTCCGCCGCCGCGCGCGTCTGGGTGGTCGCAATCAGCGTGCGCATTTCATGCATCGAGACGATCGGCACGTATCGCACCGCCAGCAGGATGCCGGTCAAGAACATGCCCACCGTCCCCAAAAGCGTCGACCAATCCCAAAAGGTTGCGTGATAAATTCCCCACGCCGAGGGCAGATTGGGGCGATGCAGGCTGGTCACGACGATCTCGTAACGCTCCAGCCACATGCCGACGACCACGCCCAGACAAATCGCGACGATGACCGGCTGATTCAGGCGCAAGCGACGCGACCAAAAGACTTGCGGCAGCAGGCAATTGAGCAGCGCAGCGCCCCAATAGACGTATTTGTAATAGCCGAGTGCCCGCTCGATGAACATGACGCGTTCCGCGTGGTTGCCGCCATAGAAAGTCGTGAAAGCATCCATGAGATAAGCGTAGGACACACACAAGCTACTGGTAAGCAACAGCTTACACAGCACGTCGAGATGCCGGCCGGTGATCATGTCCTCGAGCCCGAGTAGCCGCCGCAAGGGAATGACGAGCAGCAACACGATCGAAAAGCCGGACAGCAACGCGCCGAATACGAAGAACGGCGGAAACTCCGTGGAGTGCCAGCCCGGCGTCGCGGCGCCCGCGAAGTCGAGGCCGACGATGCTGTGGATCGAGACCACCACCGGCGCCATGATCGCCGCCATGACGCCGTAGGCGGCGCGCATATGCCGCCACTGCCGGGTCGAACCGCGAAATCCGCAGGCAAGCACCCCATAGATTCGCTGCTTGGCGGGCGTGGCGGCGCGATCACGGACGCTGGCGAAATCCGGCATCAGCCCGAAATACCAAAATAGGACCGACGCGAATACATAGGTCAAGAGCGCCCAGAAATCCCACAGCAGCGGACTGCGAAACTGCGCCCAGAGCGACATGGTGTTCGGATAAAAGAAGAGCCAGTAGAAGAACCATGGCCGCCCAAGGTGCAGGATGGGATAGATACCGGCCGCCGCGGCGCCGAAAAGCATCATCGACTCCGCGATGCGGTTAATGGAGGTTCGCCATTCCGCACCCGCGAGAAAGAACAGCGCGGAAATGATCGTGCCGCCGGAGGCGATGGCGATCCACCACACGTAGCTCAAGATGGCGAACCCCCACATCACCGGCCAGTTGATGCCCCATATGCCGATGCCCGCGTAGAACAAGTATGCGATCGATGCCACCAGAAGCAAGGTCAGCGCCGCGCACGGCACGAAGGCAATCCACCACCACCGATAAGCTCGTTCGCGCAGCGCGATGGCGCAGACTCGATCGGTCATCGAGGCGATGGTCAACGCAGGATCCACCACCGGATCATCGAAGCGAGGCGGACGGGCCCTCGGGGACGGCCTGGTGTCTGGCGCTACGACGCTCATGTCGGCGGCCCTTTGATCGCGGGGTTGGGGTTACGCACCAGCGCCTCGTAAGTGGTTCGAGGCTTGGTGCTCTGCCTCTCCAACATGGCAAAATCGAGCGGGCTGCGCTTGCGCTGCGCCACGTCGCTTTGCGGGTCCGCGAGGTTGCCGAAGGTAAATGCCTGCGTCGGACACGCGTTCTGACAGGCGGTTCGGACCTCGCCCACGGGACGACTTTCGCGATCCGCCACAATGCGCGCCTCGGCCACCCGCTGAATGCAGTACGAGCACTTTTCCATCACACCGCGCGCGCGCACCGTCACGTCGGGATTCCATGACTGTGCGGGGCGGTGCTGCTCCTCGGCATAGCCGTAGAAATTGAAGCGCCGCACCTTGTAGGGACAGTTATTGGAGCAGAAGCGCGTCCCGACACAGCGGTTATACACCATCACGTTGAGTCCTTCAGAATCGTGCACGGTGGCGCCGACGGGACAGACGTTCTCGCAGGGTGCCTCCTCGCAGTGCATGCACAGCACGGGCTGAAAAAAGCTTTCAGGCGCCTCGGGTTCGCCCTCGAAGTAGCGATCGATCCGTAGCCAGTGCATCTCGCGTTCGCGCAGCACCTGCGCCTTACCCACCACGGAAATGTTGTTCTCGGCCTGGCAGGCGACGATGCAGGCATTGCAGCCGATGCAGGCATTGAGGTCGATGCTCATCGCCCACGCGGCGGGGCCGGGGGGCACGGTGCGATACAGGTGGGGTTCGCTGCGTTCGTTGGCTGCAAAGTGCGGATCGGCGAGGAATTGCGCCAGGGTGCCGTGACGGAGAATTTCCGGCGGCGTCTCCATCAGCAGGTTGTGATGAACGGTACTCGCGAGATCCACCCGCTCCTTCTCTTTGCGCAGCACTACCGGGCCCTTCAGCCCTGCGAGAGGATAGAAATCGATGCCGATACCATCCCCGACGGTGCCGGCCGCGCGGCGGCCGGACCCTAGCAAGGCAGTGATGCAGTCGGGTGCCTGCCCGGGCATGATCCACACGGGCGCGACGACGCTGGTCTTGCCGATCGCGAGGCGTACGCAATCGCCATTGGTTAATTGCATCGCCGCGGCCAATGCGGGCGCGATCAACAGCGGGTTGTCCCAGACCACCTTGGTGAGCGGCCGCGGCAATTCCTGCAGCCAGGGATTGTTGGCAAAACGCCCGTCCCACAAATTGGGATCTACCCGCAACAGCAACGTGAGCCCGTCGCCGGGGGGGGTGGTCGATGTCGCATTGGCTACCGTACCCTCGGTGCGCAGGCGCGCGTCGCTGGGTGCGCTCGCCGTACCCGGCACGAAGCCACGGGCCAACGCATCGAACCACCCGCTCGCGGAATCGGCCCCTAAGCGAGCAGCCCAAGTCTGGTGGACGCTCTGTTCAGTCGACACGGGTGGCGCAGTCAGATAGAGCCCGAGCATGCTATGCGCGCCGAGGCCACCATAGAGCGGCAACGCCTGAGGCTGCAGAAGGGTGACTGTGCCATCGTAGGCACGCGCGTCACCCCACGTTTCCCAATCATGGGACTGCGGCACGAACCATGTCGTCGAGCGAGCGGTTTCATCGGCATGGCGGGCAAGAGCCACGCTGAACGGCACCCGCTCGAGCGCTTCGGCAAAACCCCATGATGAGGGCGACGTGTACAGGGGATTGCTGTCGATGATGAGCAGATGGCTGACTCGGCCTGCGTGCATATCCGCGATCAGCGTGTTCATCTCGTCCGCCTGCAGAGCGGCCTGCCGGACCGACGGCTCGATGAGATCGTAGGTTGCGCCGCGCGCGCCCAATGCCTCATTCATGGCGTGCGCCAGAGCGTGCAGTTCGGCGGGCTGGGCCGCGCCGACATGCACCAACACCCGGCCGCGAGCTGCCTTCAGATCGGCCACGAGCGCGCCGACCCAGGTCGGCGTCGACGCCGTCGGTGTATTTTGTAGAACGCTGGCCGCAACTGCCATGACGATGCGGCGCAGTTCCCCCGGACCCGCGATGAAGCGATGATCGGCCACGGAGCCGATCAATGTCGGAGTCGGCTCGATCGCGTAAACACGGCTCATCGAGGAAGTACGCGACGGATTGCGTCGGTTGGCAAAATCGCGTGCATAGCGCAGCCGGCCTGGCGCCGAACTGAGAAGGTCGCCGTCGATCGCCAGTAGAACATCGGCATTATCGAGGTGAGCGATCATATCTAGGGATCGCCCATAGGCGAGCCGCGATGCTTCTTGCACTGCGTCGCGCGAAATGGGATCCCATTGGATCCACTGTGCCTCCGGATATTGCTGCTGTACCGCCTCGAATTGCGCCATGAGCGTCGGCGAGGTGACGCTGCCGGTGAGGATCCGCAGACCCGCGCCCTGCCTCAGCGCCAAATTGGCGCGCTGCCCCGACAGCGCCGCCTCGAGGTTCGCACGGTCGGCAGTATTGCCGCGTCGCCTAATCTCGGCCGCCCGGTCGGGATCGTAGAAATCCAGCAGCTGCGCTTGCGCATAGACGTCGATCGCACCGAGACTGGCTGAATGCTCCGGATTTCCGTCGACTTTGACAGGTCTCCCCATGATGTGTTTGACGACGACACCGCTGGCGTAACCATCGAGTACGTGCGCGGTCGCGTAGAAGTTCGGCAGCGCCGGGATAATGTTCGGCGGAATAGTCACGGCGGGGATGAGGTTTCCCCCGTACTTTGAATCACACCCCGCGAGGCCGCTCAAGACAATCGATGCAGCCATCAATCTGAGAACTTGCCGGCGACCCAAAGGCTCCGCCAACGCTGCGGCCAACCCGGGGAATTCCTGCGTCGCGTGCTCGATGAAGGCGGGATCCTCCGCCGCCTGTTCGAGACTGCGCCACAACATGTCGCCGCGATTCATCGGTGGCACAACGAGCAATCGGTAAGCGTGCGATCGGGAACGTGATATAGCGTCATGAGCTCTGCCGGTGAAGGAGTATCCGGATCGCGGTGCCATGCAGTGTCATAGAGGGCAGATCGGGGCCGCAAATTCGGCCCCG
>JBEKWD010000178.1:0-5948 GCA_049513435.1 Steroidobacteraceae bacterium
CAGTTCGCGCCCAAGAACCCTATAAAATCAATTACATCCGCCGAGCCGTAGGAATCGAACTACATGGGATTGAGGTGGTTTTGGAGGTCGCCATCCCTGGCGAACGCTCCCTCCCTAGTCGGCCAAACTTTGACTCCAACGCCGCTCAATTGCAAGCGCGCGCACCGTGCGCGCTTGCGCAACAGCGCTTCAGGAGGAGCTGCGCAACATGTAGCCGACGCTGGGCACGGTGCTGAGCCAGCGCGGTTGCTCCGGATCATCGCCAATCTTCTGTCGCAGACGGTGCATGAGCTGCTTGAGCAACTGCCGATCCCCGCCTCCGCGATGACCCCAGACATGTACGAGCAGTCGATCCGTATGCACAACCTGGCCGGCATTGGCCAGCAGCAATTGCAATAGTCTTGATTCGAGCGGCGTGATTCTGATCTCGCGCTCCCCGATGCGCAGCATCAGCTGATCGGAGTCCAGCGCGAGCTCACCGACGCGCGTCTGCGTGCCGCCTTCATGACCGGAGCGGCGCAATAGGGCCTTGACCCGAGCCACGAGCGTGCGCGGGCTGAAGGGCTTGGTCAGGTAGTCATCGGCACCCAGCTCGAGCGCGCGCACGAGGTCGGCCTCTTCACCCCGAGCCGTCAGCATCATGATCGGCAGCGCGCTCTCCTTGCGCATCAGCCCGCACAGCTCGAAGCCCGAGCCGCCCGGCAGGTTGATATCCAGGATGGCGAGGTCAGGCTGCTCGCCGCGAAATGTGCTCACAGCAGTGCCGTAGCTGATCGCACTCACGATCGGAAAGCCCGCCTGGCGCAGCGCGAAGCCTACGACGGCCAACATATCCGCATCATCATCGACCACCAGCAGTTTCAACGCTCATTGCTCCGGTTGGTGCGGCAACGTCAGGGTAAAGCGCGTACGCTGCGCCGCGGTACGCTCCACGCGAATCGAGCCGCCGTGCCGCTCGACGATCGACTTCACGATCCACAGCCCGAGTCCCAGTCCCGGGGCATCCGGCTCGGTCTCAACACCGCGCCGGAAGCGCTCAAAGATCGCCCCTGAGCTGCCGCCCGGCACCCCCTGGCCCTCATCCTCGACCCAGACTTCAATCTGTCCGTCGAGGCGGCGTCCGCCTATGTGAATCGTACTGTGATCGGGCGAGAACTTCGCGGCATTTGCCAGCAGGTTCACGAATACCTGTGCGAGGCGCTGTGCATCACCGCGCACGACCGCAGCGATGCCCGGCCCGTCGATCTCGAGCTTCAGATCGCGCTGCACCAGCAACGGTGCGATCAGATCGTTCGCGTCCGCGACCACCTCCGTCAGGTCCACGCGCTGCTCGCGGATCGAGAGCTGCCCGGCCTCGATGCGTACGCTCTCGAGCAGATTGTCAATCAGCCGCATCAGCCGCAACACACCGCGCTCGACGTTGGCGATCAGCTCGCGCTGCGCCTCAGGCTGCATGTCCTCGAGTCCTTCGCGCAGCAGCTCGATCGATGCCAATTGCGCGGCGAGCGGGGTGCGAAATTCGTGCGAGATGTTGCCCAGCACGCTGTCGCGACCGCGGCGGGCAGCTTCCAGATCGGTCTCATCGCGCAGGATCTGCACCTGAATGCCGTGGATCGGCTGCGCGCTCTTGATGATGACTGAGCGTGTGCCGCCATCGGGCATGCACAATACTTCGCGCGCGCTGCTCTGCGCGCTATCGCGCGCGGCCAGAATCGGGCAGTGGCGCTCGCAGGGCCGCTCGCCATCCTTCGCCTGCGGTCGCAGTACGTCGCCACAGAACTGGCCAACGATCTCGCTCTGTGAGCGGTTCAGTAGGGAGGCCACCTGCGCATTGGCGTAACGAATGCGCCGCTCCTCATCGACCGCATAGACTCCCTCGACGACGCCGCTGAGTACGGCTTGGGCTTCGGCCTCGCGCCGCCGCAATGTCTCGGTCAGGTCAATCAGATTCTCGCGCATCGCATCCATCGAGCTCGCGAGCGCCCCGACCTCCAAAGGCGCGACTGCAGGAATGGCGGCCGAGAAATCACCGCGGCCGATGCGCTCAGCCACGTCGCGCAGTGCGACGACCGGACGGGCGAGCCAGCGCCCGTAGAGCACCCCGAGCAGCCCGGCGATGCCGGCGACGATCAGCGCCGTGGTCGCAAGGATCCAATCGAAACTGTGTCTGGCGGCGCGAAACTCCGCGCCGCTGACTCGTGCGTCGAGCAGCCCCACGACCTCGCCGGTCTGCGCGGCGATCACCAGGCTCGCGGCATACTCATTGCCGCGCGCGAGCGTCGTTGCGGCCGCCCCGCTCGGGTCCGCGAGCGCGCGCGTATGCAGTGGCGTGAGCTCATCATCGGGCGGCGCGTGGTAGGTCGAGAAATTGACCACCTGCAAGCGCGCGCCCACCTGCGCGCTGAGCTTCGCGAGCAGCGCCACGGTGGTCAGACGCAAAGTCACCGCTCGCACGTCGGTGCCCGGAACGCTCGCGTATGCGCCCCAGATCAGCGAGCCGCCGCCCTCAGGTGCAACCACGAAGCGCTCGCCCTGCTCCTGCAGGGCCGTGTCAATCTCGGCCCAATCGACCGGTGGTCCGGTCTGCGCGAGCACCGCGCCGTTGCGGATCAAGGCCGCCACATCTGTGCCCGTGCTCTCGCTGAAGCGCTGCAAAAACGGCTCGAGCCCGCCGTTGCCTTCAGTGGCGATCAGTCGCTGCAACGTCGGGCGCTCCGCCAGGATGCGCGCGTCGCTGAGCGCATCCTCACCGGCCCGCCGCAGCAATTCCCGGGCCGAGGCCACAGCAAGCTCAGCGCGCACCAGGGCCTGTTGCTGGATCTGTCGGTTGAGCAATACGCCGCAGGCGATCGCTATCGCGGCCACGGCCAACAACACGATCAGTACGCTGCCGCTTCCGAACCAGGAAGCCAGACCGACCTGCGAGCGCGAGTCAGCGTGATGTGAGGTCGAGGCACCCGGTGTATTCAAAGCGCCAAGCCTAGACCGTAACGGTGACACCCTTGGTTAGCAGCGCATCAAAATACTCGATGGTCCTCTTTAGCCCTTCCACCAGCGGCACCGTTGGCTGCCAGCCCAGACGCGCGCTCGCCAGCGAAATGTCGGGCCGTCGTTGCTTAGGGTCATCCGGCGGCAGCGGGTTCCTGGTGATCTTGGAGCGCGAGCCAATCTGGCGAATCACTTCCTCGGCGAGCTCCAGAATTGTGAATTCGGTTGGATTGCCGAGGTTCAATGGTCCAGGGAAGTCCTCGTCCAGATCCATATAGCGCACGAAGGCTTCAATCAGATCACTGACATAACAGAATGAGCGCGTTTGCGAACCATCCCCAAAGATCGAAATGGACTCCCCGCGCAGTGCCTGCACGATGAACGTGGAGACGACGCGACCGTCATTCGGATGCATGCGCGGCCCATAAGTGTTGAAAATGCGCGCCACCTTGATATTCAGTCGATGTTGCCGGTAATAGTCGAAAAACAGAGTCTCCGCGCAGCGCTTGCCCTCGTCGTAACAGGAGCGCGGACCGATAGGGTTGACGTGTCCCCAGTAATCCTCCACTTGCGGATGCACCTGCGGATCACCGTACACTTCGCTCGTCGAGGCCTGGAAAATCGTTGCACGTAGCCGCTTGGCCAGACCCAGCATGTTGATTGCACCGTGAACACTGGTCTTGGTGGTCTGCACCGGATCGTGCTGATAATGAATCGGCGAGGCCGGACAAGCCAGATTGAAGATCTGATCCACCTCAATGTAGAGCGGAAAAGTGACATCGTGTCGCATCAGTTCGAAGTTGGGCCGGCCCACCAAGTGATCGACGTTGCGCTTTGTGCCCGTGAAGTAGTTATCCACGCACACGACGTCCTTGCCCTGGGATACCAGCCGATCGCACAGGTGGCTGCCCAGGAAGCCCGCGCCTCCGGTAACGAGAACGCGATCGGCGGTGACGCGCTTCATCTGGAAAGTCTCTCAGTCAGCGGCTTGTGAATGGCTCATGGTAGCAATTTTCCAGCGGCGCCAAGGTATCCGCCGGATATTCAAAGCCAACAGCCTAATGCGCGCGCCTGGCGCTGGCCAGCGAGCGATCGAAAGGTGCCTTCCGGCACAGCTCAGCGGTGTCGTGCCAGGCCGGCGCCCAGCTCCGGATGGCGCATATCCAGCAGCGCCTTGGCCGTCAATGTCACCAGCGCCAGCAGGGCGAGGATCGAGGCGGCGGCGAAGGCGCCGACGAAGTTGTATTCGCTGTGCAGGATCTCAATGTGCAGGGGCAAGGTGTTGGTCAGTCCGCGGATGTGGCCGGACACGACGGAGACCGCGCCGAACTCACCCATCGCGCGCGCATTGCACAGCAATACGCCGTACAGCAGTCCCCAGCGGATATTGGGCAAGGTGACCAGAAAGAAGCTCTGCAAGCCGTTCGCGCCGAGGGAGAGTGCCGTCTCCTCCTCCTCGTTACCCTGCGACTGCATCAGCGGAATCAACTCGCGTGCCACGAACGGAAAAGTCACGAACGTGGTGGCCAGCACGATGCCGGGTACGGCGAAGATGATGTGGATGTTGTGCTCGATGAGCCAGGGGCCCAGCCAGCCCTGCGCGCCGAACACCAGGACGTAGACCAGGCCCGCGATCACCGGCGAGATTGCGAACGGCAGATCGATCAGCGTGATCAAGAGGTTCTTGCCGCGAAACTCGAACTTGGCAATGGCCCAGGCAGCCATCACGCCAAACACAAGATTGAGCGGCACCGTGATGGCTGCGGTCAGCAGCGTCAGGCGCATGGCCGCGAGCGCATTGGGATCGAGCAGGGCGTTCAGATACGGCCCGATGCCCTTGCTCAGTGCTTCGGCGAATACGACCAGCAATGGCATTGCAACCAGACCGAGCAGATAGGTCAGCGCCACCGCGAGCAACGCGTAGCGGCCGACTTCCTCGGGAATCTGTGCCCGCCCGATCATCGCTGCCGCCGCCGTTTCTGCGCCCAGAGCTGCAGGCCGTTGATGCCCAGCATCAGCGCGAAGGAAACCGTGAGCATCACGACTGCGATCGCGGTCGCCTGGGAGTACTGAAACTGCTCGAGCTTCGTCATGATCACCAGCGGCGCGATCTCCGACACCTTCGGAATGTTGCCGGCAATGAAAATCACCGAGCCGTACTCGCCTACGGCACGCGAGAAGCCCAGCGCGACGCCAGTGAGCAGCGCCGGCCAGATCGATGGCAATACCACCCAGCGAAACGTCTGCAACGTGGAGGCTCCCATCGACTCGGCCGCGCGCTCGAGCTCGCGGTCCAGATCCACGAGCACCGGCTGCAACGTGCGCACGATGAAGGGCAGGCTCACGAACGCCAGCGCGACGACAATGCCCAACGGCGTGTATGCGACCTTGATGCCCAGCGGCGTCAGCAATTGACCGATCCAGCCCGTCGGCGCATACAGCGCCGTGAGCGCGATGCCTGCCACGGCCGTCGGCAACGCGAAGGGCAGATCGATCATGGCGTCAAACAGCCGCCAGCCCGCAAAGCGCTGGCGCGTCAGCGCCCAGGCGATGCTGAAGCCGAAGACAGCGTTGATACCGGTAGCCAGCAGCGAGGCACCGAAACTCAGCCGCAGTGAGGCCAGCACTCGAGGCGTAGTCACGACCTGCCAGAATTTCTCCGGTCCGAGCTCGGCGGAACGCAGGAACACCGCCGAGAGTGGTATCAGGACGATCAGCGAGAGGTAGAGCACTGTGTAGCCGAGCGTCAGGCCGAATCCTGGCAGGACGCGAAAGTCACGCGCGGCGCGCTCGCGGTGCGCGCTCGGACCGGTGCCAGCGCCGGGGCTGGCGCTGCCGCTGCCGTTGGCTTGCCCAGGCAGCGCGAGTGTGGCCTCGTTCATGACGCGCTACTGGCCGTAGATCTGATCGAAAATACCGCCGTCGTCGAAGAACTTCGCCTGCGCTTTGTCCCAGCCGCC
>JBEKWD010000179.1:0-5939 GCA_049513435.1 Steroidobacteraceae bacterium
CGCCCGTGAGAAAGTCGGCGACGAGCGCGATCGGCTTCTGCGTCGCCGACAGTCCAATGCGCTGTACCGGCCGGCCGCAGAGCTCGCTTAGCCGCTCAAGCGTAAGGGCGAGGTGGGCCCCGCGTTTGCTCGAGGCCACGGCGTGCACCTCATCGACGATCACCGAGCGCACGCTCGCGAGCATGCGCCGGCCCGACTCGCTCGTTACCAGCAGGTAGAGCGATTCGGGAGTAGTCACCAGGATGTGCGGCGCCGAGCGGCGCATCGCCGCGCGCTCGCTTGCCGGCGTATCCCCAGTGCGTACCTGGGTGCGAATGGCTACCTCGGGCAGGCCCATGGCGCGCAGCTGCTCCTGGATACCCGCCAGGGGCTGCTCGAGGTTGCGCTGGATGTCGTTCGAGAGCGCCTTGAGCGGCGAGACGTAGACGATCTGGGTGCCCTCGGCGAGCTCGCCGGCGAGCCCCGCGCGCACCAGTCGATCAATCGCGGCCAGAAAAGCCGCGAGCGTCTTGCCCGAGCCGGTCGGCGCGGCGATTAGCGCGTGCTGGCCGCTGGCGATGGCGGGCCAGGCGCCCAGCTGCGGGGCCGTGGGCGCGGCAAACTGCGCGCCGAACCAGCGCGCGACGGCCGGGTGGAAGTCTTCAAGCATGGATGTGTGAGTCTACGCTGTGCACGCCAATTGCGGCAGGGTCGCTCTTGAGTGCACACTTGCAATGCAACAACGCTATTCAATGCTGCAAAATACTCTCACGGTTCATAAACGACCCGTGTCATCGGCATGATGAATCTTGCACTACGCTCGCGGCCGGCCAGCCGACTCTACTTAGCCGCGTTGGCGATTTTCCTTGCACCCATTACATCGCTTCCTGCTTTAGCAGGCTCATGCAAGCTCGGCAGGATAGTGGAATTTCCAATTACCATGACGAACTTGCGTCCCTTGATGAGCGCGAAGATAAACGATAATGATGTGCACTTTCTGCTCGACAGCGGCGCGTTCTACAGCGTACTCAGTCAGGCCAGCGCCGCAGAGCTCAAGCTCCCAACCTATCCGGCCCCGTTAGGTTTCTATATCAGCGGCATCGGCGGCGGCAGGGCGAGCCCGTCAATTGCAAACGTCAAGGTGTTAACCCTCGCCGGAGTTCCCTTGCACGACGTTAAGTTCCTGGTCGGAGGCAGCGATGTCGGGGCGGGCACTGTTGGAGTTCTCGGACAGAATGTCCTGCACCTCGCAGACGTCGAATACGATCTTGCTCAAGGCGTCGTGCGGCTCATGAAGGCTCAGGATTGCAGTAAAACGGTACTGGCCTACTGGGTCGGTGCCTCGCTGCCGTATTCGGTCATCGAGGTCGAATCGACCACTCCACGCAAACCCTACACCACGGGCTCAGCCTACATCAACGGGCATGAGATTCGCGTGATGTTCGACTCCGGCGCAGGCGTATCCATATTGTCCCTTAAGGCCGCCGCGCGCGTCGGCATCAAGCCGGATTCTCCGGGGGTCGTGTCTGCCGGGTCAACCTGGGGATTTGGCAGCAATACCATCCCGACATACATCGCGCCTTTTTCCAGCTTCAAGATTGGCGAGGAGGAGATTCGAAATACGCGCTTGCGCATCGCTGATATTGATCTTCCCAATGCTGACATGCTCATAGGGCCGGATTTCTTCCTGTCGCACCGAATCTACGTGGCCAACAGTCAACACAGACTGTATTTCACTTACAACGGCGGACCGGTGTTTAACCTCTCCAGTGCCAAATATGAAAGCGCTACGCCCGCGCCAACAAGCGCCGAGCCCGAGTCGACAGCACCGGACTCCTCGAATAGCGGCGATGCTGCCCAGTACAGTCGTCGAGGAGAGGCGTTTGCGGCGCGCCACGATTTCGAACAGGCCCTGGCTAACTTGACGCGTGCCTGTGAACTGGCACCCGACAACGCCGAGTATTTGCATCAGCGCGGTGTGATCTATTGGCAATTAAAACAAGATGCTGCAGCGATGGCCGATTTTGATCAGGCGCTCAAACTCAAACCCGACGACGTGGATGCATTGGTTTCGCGAGCCGAGTTGGCGCTTCAAGGCGCCGATCGACTGCGCGCACGCGCTGACCTGGACGCGGCGAATGCGGCGGCATCCAAACAGGCGGATGTGCGCTTTGCGATGGCGCGTGACTATCAGGGTGCCGGTTTGGCGGACCCTGCCATCGCACAATACGATTTGTGGGTCACGTGGCACGCCGATGATGCGCGCATGCCCGAAGCCCTCAATTCTCGATGCTGGGTGCGCGCACTCACGGGCGTTGATCTGGTTCTGGCGTTGAAAGATTGTGACGCCGCGCTGAAGCGGGCCGACAAATCCAGTCCGCTGTACGCTCGCATCGCCAATAGCCGCGGACTCGTGCTATTGCGAATGGGCGACTATGATAAATCCATATCGGACTACGACGCGGCGCTGAAGATAAGTCCGAAAAACCCCTGGTCCTGGTACGGCCGGGGAATCGACCAACTACGCAAGCGAAAGATCTCGGAAGGACAGGCGGATATCGCGCAGGCGACGAGCATCTGGCCGAAGATCGCCGAGGAATTCAATCGCCATGGAATCGCACAATGATATTCGAAGCAGTGGCTAGCGGCGGCTGCCGGTCCTATTTCATCGGCTGCGAGGAGACCTGCGCCGCGGCGCTGATCGACCCGGAGCTCAGCCAAATCGACCGCTACATCGCGCTGGCTGCAAAAGATGGACTGCGCATACGGTATGTCATCGACACCCATACGCACGCGGATCATTTCTCGGCCAGTCAGCCGCTGGCTCGCCAACTGGGTGTGCCAGTGGTCATGCATCGCGCCAGCTCGGCACCATTCGTCGACCTGCGCCTGCAGGGCGGCGAACTGCTGATCGTCGGCCGCTTAAGGCTGCAGGCGCTGCACACCCCCGGCCACACGAGCGATTCCATGTGCTTATGCGTTGAAGACCGGGTGTTCACCGGCGACACACTGCTCATCGGAGGAACCGGGCGCACGGACCTACCCAGTGGTGACGCGGGAGCACTCTATGAGAGTCTGTTCGAGGGCGTGATGAGGCTCGATCCGACACTGAAAGTCTTTCCGGCGCACGAATACAAAGGGCGCTCTCACTCGACCATCGGCCAGGAGCTGGCCGAGAACCCGCGACTGCAAAAACGCGACCGTGGCGCCTTCATCGAGATGATGCAAAACCTGAATCTCACGATGCCCACGCATGTCACCGAGGCGCTGCGCACTAATATGAGCGGCGGCAAGACGGTCGCCCAGATGCTTTCTGAAGCCGCAGCGACGGTACCATTTATGTCGCTCGTTGAATTACAGACGTGCCTCGATTCCCGTAAGGACGATCTGATCGTGCTCGATGTGCGCGAGCGCGACGCCTTCGAGGCCGGTCATGTCCCGGGGGCGCGACTGCTGCCGCGCGGCCAGCTGGAGTTGCGCGTCAACGATGAGCTGAGCGATCCGACCAGAAGGATTCTTGTTTATTGTGAGTTCGGCCGTGTCTCAACTCTGGCGACAGCGACGCTGCGCCAGATGGGATTCCAGGGCGCCGTAGCGCTGGATGGCGGCATGAAGGCGTGGCGCGAGGCCGGCTACGCGGTGAAGGCGGGCAAAGAGCCGTGAGCGTCCTTTCATTGATTGTTTTGTATATTAGGCCAGGTGCCATAAGGACGCTGCCATGAAAACTGCAATCGTTGCTCTGTTGCTTGCGACCTCATTGGTAGCAAATGCGCAAAACCCTTTCATAAAAAGTACCAGAGCTTTCAAATCGGCTAATCAGCTGTACACAGATTGCACATCAACCTCCCAGTTCGATCAGGGTAGTTGTTGGGGCTACATCGTTGCCGCTGCTGATATCGCGAATGGGCTAAAGGACATAGACGTGTGTCTGCCTCCGGGCGTCACAATGCAAGAAGTCGTTGACGTCACAAAAAAGTATCTGACCGACAACCCGGCTGAGCGACGCTACAGCGCGCATTCCACTGTTATCGCTTCCCTGCGAAATGCGTTCCCCTGCCCCAAAGGCCCGGTTGCCGCACCGGCACACTGACTTCTGAGGTCAGCGCTCTTTAAGCGCGCTTGTGTGTCTTCGCGGCCTTTTGGGCCGCGACTCGTTGATTTGTGCCGCCTTTTTTCTTCGCGAGACTGGCCTTCAAGGCTTCCATTAGATCGATCACTTGGGCCGTGGGTCTTGGCTCCGGCTCGGGCATCTCAACGTCCAACGAATGCGTTTCCTTATTCTTGATCTTTTCCTGCACGCGGCGTTTTAAGTCCGCATGGTAAGTATCCTTGAATTTCTCCGGAACGAATTTGCCGGTCATCTGCTCCACCAAGGTCTTCGCCATCGACAGTTCGGTGGGCGTCACTTTCCCCTCCACGTCGATATCGGTGGGTTTGAGCACTTCATCCTCAAATCGAAGCGTTTGCAGAACTAGGATCTTCGCTTGCGGCGCCACGAGACACAGGTGCTGGCGTTGATGCATCACGAAGGTTGCAACGCCCACCTTGCCTGTCGCCTCGAGCGCTTGCCGTAACAGGGAATAAACCTTGCCGGCCCCTTTCGCCGGCGCGAGGTAGTAGGGCTTGTCGTAGTAGATACTCGGAACGTCGCTCGCCTCGCAAAAAGTATCGATCTCGATGGTCTCCGATGCTTTCACATTGGCGTGCTTGAAGTCCGCATCGGTCAGCGCCACAAAGTCGCCTTTCTTGTATTCGTATCCTTTTACGATATGTTTCCAGTCCACCTCTTTGCCGGTCTGTTTGTTAATGTGTTGGTAGCCGACGGGCGCGAAATCGCGGCTGTCGAGCATATGCAGGGGTAGCGTGTTCTCCCGGGTACCGGTGCGCAGTTCGACCGGCACGTAAACGAGACCAAAGGAGATAGCACCACGCCAGAGAGCTCGGGGCATAAGTTTGTCCTTCTAATCGTTTCGCATTGGCGGAGAGGGTGAGATTCGAACTCACGAGCCCCGTGAAGGGCCTCCGGTTTTCAAGACCGGTGCGATCAACCACTCCGCCACCTCTCCGGCGCCCACATTATAAACGCGCTCCCGCCTCCGCAATCGCTGCGCACCACGGCCGCGCGCGCGCCTATGAGCGCTTAATGACTGATATACCTTCCATGTACGGCATCAGCGCCGGTGGCACGTTCACGCTGCCGTCCTCATTCTGGTAGTTCTCGAGTACTGCGACCAGCGCGCGACCCACGGCGACACCGGAACCATTGAGCGTGTGCACGGGCTCGGTCTTACCGCTGTCGGGATTGCGCCATCGCGCCTGCATGCGCCGCGCCTGAAAGGCCTCGCAGTTGCTGCAGGATGAGATCTCGCGATAGCGGCCCTCTGAGGGCAACCAGACCTCCAGGTCATAGGTCTTGGCGCTCTGAAAGCCGGTATCGCCCGCGCACAGCACGATCGTGCGATAAGGCAGTCCCAGGCGCCGCAACACCTCTTCGGCATGCGAGCGTAACAGCTCCAGGGCGGCATAGGATTCGTCCGGACGCACAATGTGCACCAGCTCGACCTTTTCGAATTGATGTTGTCGGATCAGGCCGCGCGTATCGCGGCCGGCGGCACCGGCCTCGGAGCGAAAGCACGGCGTCTGCGCGACGAACCTGAGCGGCAGCGCACTGGCCTCGACAATCTGCTCGCGCACGAGGTTGGTCAGCGGCACCTCAGCGGTTGGTAGCAGATAAAGCTTCTGATGACCCGCCACCGCGAACAGGTCCTGCTCGAATTTGGGCAATTGACCGGTGCCCGTGAGCGCAGGGGCTGCAATCAGGTAGGGTGGATAGATCTCGGTGTAGCCATGCTCGCGTGTGTGCAGGTCCAGCATGAACTGCCCCAGCGCTCGCTGCAGACGCGCGAGCGCACCGCGCAGAAATGCGAAACGCGCGCCGGCGATGCGGCCGGCTGCCTCCA
>JBEKWD010000180.1:0-5785 GCA_049513435.1 Steroidobacteraceae bacterium
GCAATCGCAGCCGGGGAGGAATGTCACGCGCGCACAGCGGCCGCCAATGCGGCACTCATCGAGCGCATGCGTGGACTCGATGCCGAGTCGGCGGCGCGGCTGCGAAGCAATTCCGCTTTCGTGCTGCCGGTCCTGATGGCCGCATCCGCCGCCGCGCTGCACACTAGCGGCTGCGACATTGCGGCGATCGGCGGCAACGGCATCGATTTTGGCATCCGCCGACGCGGGGAGCAGGCGTGGCAGCACAGGCCGGCAGAGGCCCCGCGCGGCCCGCGCTTCGCAGGGGCTCGATGCCCAAACCGCTCTCGGAGCGATTGGCGATAGCGCCGTGATTGATTTTTGCGGCCTCGGCGGTCAGGCACTCGCAGCCGCGCCGACACTGGCCGCCGAGTGGGCCGCAGTGCTGCCGGCCGATGCGCTCTCGCGCGGCCACAGTCTGATCGATCCGCACAGCGGCATCGTCGACCCCGAGCGTATCGTGTGCAGCGCCGTGGCCCCGATCATCAATCTGGCCGTGCTTGACCATGAGGGCAAGGCAGGCCTGATCGGGCGCGGCTGCTATTGCCCCCCGGTAAGCCTGTTCGCTGGCCCTTGAGCCACCCTATACTTGGCTTCGTAATGCAACGACACCTCGCACTTTCGATCGCCGCCAGCGCACTGTGCATCAGCACGTGCATGAGCCCAGCCAGCGCCGCGGATGCGCGCACCGCGCCTCCGGGCTACTTTCGTGTCTATCCGCTCGATGCGCAGACGTATGTGATATCGGAGCCCAAATACTGGCAGGAGAATGTGAGCTATCTGCTGCTGGGCACGCGCCAGGCACTGCTGTTTGACACCGGTCCGGGCATCTACAGCATTCGCGCGGTCGTGAAATCGATCACGAGTCTGCCCGTGCTCGTAATTCCGACTCATCTGCATTTCGATCACGTCGGTGATCTGCAGGAGTTCGACGACGTGCGCTTGCTCGACACGCCGGCGCTGCGCTCGCAGGTGCACGATGGCTACTTCGTGGAGCCGCCCGCGCAATACCTGCTGCGGGCAACCAAGCGCTTCCACGTCAGCGGCTGGATTGCGGACGGACAGATCATTGATTTAGCCGGCCGGCGCCTTCAATTGCTCAGCACGCCCGGACACACACCGGACTCCGTAAGCCTGATCGACGCGAGCCATAACCGCCTGTTCACCGGCGATATCGTCAATCGAATTGTAACCTTGTGTGACGTACCCGGCTCCGATGTGCATGCGATGGCCGCATCGCTGCGACGCCTGCTGCAGCTCGCGCCGGCGGGAAGTCTCGCCTACGAGGCGCATTCGGAGCTGCCGCTGCAACCCGCGGAGCTCACGATGCTCGCGAGCGGTATCGCCGATATCGCCGCGGGACGCGCGAAGTCCAAGCCGATGTGTCTGGCTGGCATTCCGATGCTGCGCTATGACGTCGGCGCCTTTCCAATCGTGCTGCCCACGGCCTCGGGCGCTTTGCTGACTCCGCTCGGCTCGGCGACCGAAACGCTCGACTGGCTGGGGGGCGCGTGCCCAGCGGCGAAGTAGCGCAATTTTGGCGCGCAAAAGCTCGCTGTTCTGATCCGCCTGCACCGGCTTAGTGCCTGCCTGCGCCCGGCTCGGGCGCTATCTCGTTAAAAAAAAGCAATTTGTCAGCGCTGACCCTTCAGGAGGGGTTGGCATGGGAACTGCATTGCAACAGTTAATAAGAAACGGGAAACCATCTCGATGAACACACGTCCGCGCGCGACTATGCCTGCAGCCAATCACCGGCGTCGCAGATTCAATCGACTCCAACAAATGAGTTCAGTGGCCACGGCGGTAGTTACGGCGCTGTATGGGCCACATGCTCTGGCAGACACAGCGTCGGACACGAGCGGCTCGGAAAACGCCCTGCAGGAGGTGATCGTCACCGCAACGCGCCGGGAAGTTTCGGCTCAGGACCTGCCGATCAGTATTACGGCGGTCACGGGAGATCAACTGGCACAGGCCGGCATTGAGGACGTTGGCGCCCTGGCGCATTCAATGGCCGGCATCGATTTCGTCGACAAGGGTCCCTTCAGCGGCGTCTCAGGTGCGAACATCGTGATCCGCGGTCTCAACAGTGACAACACCGGGTTTTTGCCGGGCGCCGCCTCGCCGGTCGTGCCCGCGGTGGCCACCTACGTGGACGACACGCCGCTGTTTGTGAACCTGCGGCTCGAGGATCTGGACCGCGTCGAGGTACTGCGCGGACCCCAGGGCACGCTGTATGGCTCAGGCTCACTTGGCGGCACGATCCGCTACGTGTTGAACCAACCAGACCTCACGGGCTTCGATGCCAAATTCACAGTGGGCATGAGCGATACCGATCACACCGGCGCGCCGAATGAAGAAGCGCACGCCATGATCAACATTCCGCTCACTGACACCATCGCGATACGCGCCAACGGCTCGTGGACCTACGACGCGGGCTACATCAATGAACCGAATCTCTACGTGCTGAATTCAGCCGGCTATCCCATCTCGGCGCAGCCCGGCAATGATTTCAGCGCGCCGGTCATTTACGACAAGACTCACACCAACGACTACGAATACCACACCGCACGCGTCTCCGCGCTGTGGCAGCCAAACGAGTCCTTCCATGCCAACTTGTCCTACTTCTACCAGCTCGGCACGGCAGGCGGATTTCCGTACATCGCGACCAACCCGCTGGCGTACACGCAGCCGATCAACCCACTGACTCAGTACCTCGGCCCACCGAATGAATTGCAGCTCGCCCCGGCCACACTGCCCGGCGCGGCCGGCACGCCCGGCACGACGCTTTCCAGCGCCGACAATCTGCTCGACAGCACGCACGATGAAGTGAATATAGCGGCACTGTCGATCGACTATGACATGGGCTTCGCGACCCTGACCTCGGCGAGCTCTTTCGCGCATCACGTGAATCAGACCATCGCGGATGAGACCGCCGAATACGAGAACTTCGGGTTCTTTCAGTCCGCCTACGGCCAGAATCCGCGCTTTATATCCGACGGTCACGAAGGCCTCGATGACAAGAGCTATGCGCAGGAGTTCCGGCTGGCTTCAAAGCTCGGCGGCACTTTCGACTGGCTGGCCGGCCTGTTCTACAAGAATGAGAACACGGTCATCCTTGAGAACGACTACACACCCGGTGCCCTGAATTTCTACAATAATTGCGTACCGACCTACGGGCAGGGCGACGACGTCGATGCCTCCAAATGCGGTTTCGGTGAATCGACCTATACGCCGGGCCCGACGCAGTACATCGACGGCCTGCCGATCATTGCGGATGACGCCTATACCAGCTCGTTTGACACCCGCTTCACCGATCTGGCCCTGTTCGGCGAGCTCACGGCTCACCTGACCAAGAATTGGAGCCTGACGGGTGGCTCGCGCCTGTTCCGGCAGACCGTGTCGGAAACCCAGGTGAACGCGGGCTTTTACCAGGGCGCCATCGCGGTTACCGATCTGACGCTCAGCGACTCCTGGCGCCGCGCGCTGTGGAAGGTCAATACCTCCTATCAACTCGACCCGACCAATCTCATTTACGCCACCTGGTCACAGGGCTTCCGCCGCGGCGGCATCAATGGGCTGCCGTCGGCCGAGTATGAGTTCGACCCACCCGCCATCACCAACCCGGCGTTGCGAAACATGGCCCCGGATACGGCCGACAACTACGAGATCGGCGCCAAGGGAACTGTCGCGAACCGCTTCCGCTATTCAGCGGCGATCTATGAGATCCAGTGGCACAACATCCAGGAGTTCGTGGATCTCACACCCTTCGTGCTGCCCAGTGGACTGAACATCGGCGACGGTTACAGCCAGGGCCTGGAACTCGAGCTCGAGGCGCTGCTGACGCAGCATCTGACGGCACACGTAGATTACAGCTACGATCACACCAAGTTCGCCACCGAGAGCCCTTTGCTCACCGGCACCGGTCCCAACGGCTACAACAACCTGTCCTTCCCGCCACCAGCGCCGGGCGGCCCGTTGCCCGGGACACCGCTCAACACGATCGCCGGCGGCTTCGAATACGGTCATGTCAGCTTCGCCGGCGGCGAATGGCGCTACGCGGTCAACGCCCACTACCAGAGCTCCGTAGTGCCCTCGCTCTCCGCCACCGTGCCGACGGTGCCGGGATACACCATGGTGGACACGCGGCTCAGCTACGCACGCCCCCACTGGGTCACGACGCTGTACTGTAACAACCTGACCAACAATCTGGGAATCAACTCCTACCAGGATCCGGCCCTGCTCGGCAATCGCGCTCAAGCTATTGTTTCTCAGCCGCGTACGGTCGGCATCACGCTCACCTACTCGTTCAAAGAGCACTGAGGTGCCCCGCGGACCGGCGGGAGGTCCGATGAGCGCAGACGAAGAGGTCATCCTCCGCAGCAACGAAGTCTTCGCCATCGAGGTGCGCGGGTTCGATCACATACCTGAGCCCGAGCGCAACATGGCGCTGCGACATGTCGATCACCTCTGGGTGGCAAACAGCGTGAATCTGTTTTCCTTCGCGCTCGGGGCGATCGCGATCACGCTGGGCTTGAACCTCTGGCAGGCGCTCGCCGCCTGCGGGATTGGTAGCTGCATCTATGCTTATGTGGCACTGGGATCGATCGCGTCGGTGCGCGCCGGATTACCCGTCTGTACGCTGGCGCGCGCCGCATTTGGCATGCGCGGAAATCTACCCAATGCACTGCTTTCCTGGTTCGCCTCGGTGGCATTCGAGGTCATCAATACCGTATTCGGCGTGGAGGCGCTGCTGGCACTGTTTCAGTTGCTGGGCTGGAATCAATCCGGCAACGCCGGCAAGCTGGTTGCCGTGCTGCTGCAGTTGATTCTGTGCGGCGGTATCGCCGTTCTCGGGCACGCCACCATGGTCTGGTTTCAAAGGATCTTTGCCGCGCTCGTGGGTGTCGCGTTGCTGCTCGTGATTGCCTTCACCGTCGGTCAGGTCGACTGGGCGCACGCGGCAGCCACCCATGTGCACCTGGCATCGAGTTCGACGGCGGCCACATTTCTGACGGCGATGGCCGTGATCGCCTCGAATCCGCTGTCCTTCCTGTTTAACGGTCCAGACTGGGTGCGATACCTGCCCTCCACGACACCGGCACAGCCCATCTTCGCGCACGTGTTCTGGGCGAGCTATCTGCCCTCCGTCATGATGACCATGATGGGCGCGTACTGCGCGACGATGGGTGACATGGCCGATCCGGTCGCGGGACTAAAGCCATTCATGCCGGCGTGGCTGTTCCTTGTCTATATCCTTGCCGTAGTCGGAGGCTCTTTGGCCAATAACGTGCCGACTTATTATTCTTCGGGGCTCTCCCTGCAGGCGATCGGACTGAAGCTCCACCGCTACGCCGCGACCATGCTGGACGTAATCGTATCCACGGGCATTACGCTCTACATCATATTCGTGCAGGACTTCACGACGGCGTTGAATGATTTCATCGCGCTGCTGGTCATGTGGGTTGGGCCTTACGGCGGGGTTTGGATATGCGATGCTCTCCTGCGCCGCGGTCACTACGATGCGCGCGCCATTCACAGCAAAGCGCGCGCCGGCGGGCGCTACTGGGGCTGGCGGGGACTGAACCCTGCAGGCTGCGTCGCGATCCTAGCCGGCATGGCGGTCTCGGCGCTGACGATGAACTCGCCGCTCTATGAAGGCCCGATTGCCAGCGCACTGGGCGGCGCCGACCTGAGCTGGATTCTGGGCCTACCGGCCTCGGCACTGCTTTATGCCGCGTTGGTTCATCATGCATAGCACAGTCCTGCA
>JBEKWD010000181.1:0-5765 GCA_049513435.1 Steroidobacteraceae bacterium
GCATGACGGCAAGACGGGCGCTCGTGGTTGATGATTCGAAATCCGCGCGCGCGTTCCTGACCCGCATCCTCGAGCGTTATGAGCTGACTGTTGATGGGGTCGAATCGGCCGAACAGGCCATCGACTACCTCACGCATCAGCAGCCGGACGTGATCTTCATGGATCATCTGATGCCCGGCATGGATGGCTTTCAGGCGGTGCAGGCGATCAAGAACAACCCGCGCACCGCGACCATCCCGATCATGATGTACACCTCGCAGGAAGGTGAGCTGTACCTGAGCCAGGCCCGCGCTCTGGGCGCAATCGGGGTGTTGCCCAAACAGACCAAGCACACCGATGTGAGCAGGGCGCTCGAGCAACTCAATTTGCTGGGGCCGTCGCGGTTCGACGACGAGATCATCCTCGCAAGTCCGGCCCCAGAGGCAGACTCAGCGGCCATGGCCGCGGCAGCCGAGATATCGGCGGGCAGCGCGGCAGCCTCCGGCGCCTACTCGGCCGCCGCCGCGAAGCCGAGCGCATCCCGCGCAAGTGACATAAGCGCGCAGGCGCCGCAAATCGCGGGCGAGCGCGAGCCGCTGGCCGAGCGGCGCTCGAGGTCGACACGGCCGGACCTGCCGCCGATCGCACCGGAGCTGCGCGCGATCATCGATGCGATGGTCTCGCACCACATGCTCGAGCTGCGCCGCTTCATGGTCGACAATCTCGAGAGCCAGTCCGATCGAATCATCGCCGATGTGCGGCTGCTGCTGGAGGATGAACCCCCCCAGAGTGCCCTCGAACCGCCGCCGCGTGCTGGGCCCTGGGGGCTGTGGCTCGGCTTGGCAGCGCTCATCCTCGCCGCACTTCTCGGCCTGCAATGGCAGCAGCAACGCGGCGCTGCGCTTGCACTGACCGGCCAGCTCGCGCAAACGCAGCAGCAATTGGCCAGCGCGCAACACAGCTTGCAGGCATTGCAGGACATGCAGGCCGCCAACGCCGCAGCGGCTGGGAACGAGGAAGACGCGAGCGGCGCGAGCGCCCCCAACGACGAGCTGATCGAACCGGTGCCCTTCGGCGAGACCCCGCTCGCCGGCTCACGGCTCGAACGAATCCAGGGGCTGCTGGCCCGGCTTACCGCCCAAGGCTTTCGCGGCACCGTGCAGATTCGCAGCATTCCCGGTCGTTACTGCATGACCACGCCGCCGACCGCGCAACCGGTCATGGCTGCGGACAATATGCCCTATACGCGCTGCGACACGGTTGGCAATCCGCGCGAGGACAACGGCTCGGTGAGCCTGCGGCAATCCGTAGCCTTCGCCAATATGATCTCGACCGCGCGCGAGAACAGCAAAGGGGCTCTGGACCTGCAGATCAGCGCCGGCACGGCCGATGAGACCATCACGCCCTACCCGCCGATCAGCGAAGGACTCACCGCCGGTGAGTGGAATCGCGTTGCCGCCGCCAACAACCGTGTCGAAGTGCATTGGCAGTCCGTGCACTGAGTTCCCAGACACAGCCGCCTACTGACGTCGCGCGCGTTTTTCGACCGCCGCGGCTATTGCGCAATGCGCATCTGCAATCCGTGCTCGGCAACCTGCCGTTGCAGGGCTGGTTGGTGCGGCGGCGTGCTGAGCGCTTACTCGCGAGTTCGCGCGAATGGCTGCTCGATTGCGGCGACGGCGTACGACTGCAGGGGTTCTACAGCCCGCAGGCCGAGCCTGGGCGCGCCGGCGTCGGCCGACTCGCGGTGCTGTTGCACGGCTGGGAGGGCAGCGCGGCCTCGAGCTACGTGCTCTCCTGCGCTGCTCTGCTGTATCAGCGCGGCTTTGCGGTGGCGCGGCTGAATCTGCGCGATCACGGCTCAACCCATGCACTCAATCGCGATCTGTTCCACTCCTGCCGGTTGCCCGAGGTGGTCGGCGCCATACGCGCCCTGAGCGCGCGCTTGCCCGAGGCGCGCCTGTACCTTGGGGGATTCTCACTGGGTGGCAATTTCATGCTGCGCGTGGCCGCGGACGGCGATGCTCCCGAGACCATCGCCGGGGTGGTGGCGATCTCGCCCGTGATCGACCCGCAGGCGACGCTGCGCGCGCTCGAGCAGGGGCTGGGACTGTATCGGCGCTATTTCGTGCGCCGCTGGACGCGCTCATTGCGCACCAAGGAGCGCGCCTGGCCCGGGGCGCATGACTTTGCCGATCTCTGGCAGTTGCAGGACCTACGACAGATGACCGCGGCGCTGGTGGGCCGTCACACCGACTTTGCCACGCTGGAGGCCTATCTGGAGGGCTACGCGCTGACCGGAAAGCGCCTCGAGTCCCTGCGCGCGCCCGCCAGCATTTTGCTGTCAGCGGACGATCCCATCATTCCCGTGGCGGATCTTGAGCGTCTCGCGCGCAGCGAGCTGCTGACCGTCGTACGCACCGAGCATGGCGGGCATTGCGGCTTCATGGAACGCTGGGGTCGCCCGAGCTTCGCCGATGGCTATATGCTCGCGCAGTTCGAGCGCTTCAATCCGCCCTAGCGAGCGCGCACCGCAAGCGTCGCTCAGGCGCCGGGCGCCATCGCAGCGCCGGGCATGACGCGCATGGCTTCGCTCATTTGCGCAACGCACATGGTCTCGATGTACTCGACGCCGCGCTTGGCCAGCGCGAGGGCGAGCGTCATCGAGGAGATCTCGTAGGCCGCCCAGTGCCACGGGCCACGCCACAGCGCGCCGCTGGCTGGCAATTTCTCGTGATCGCAGAACAGATACTCCGGCTGCAGCGTCTCGTACTTCAAACGGCTGTGCGTGTCGTACTCGCTGAGCACCCAGCCAATCGGGCCGCCACTGATCTGGCGCGCGCGATAGACGGCCGCCAGATCGAAGGAGATCACGACGCACTGAGCGCGCATGGGCTTGAGGGTCTCGAGCACACGCGTCACCACACGATCGAGACCAAAATGCACCAGGCTCGCGCGCTTGATCTCGACGAATAACGTGATGTCAGGCCGGCCGTCGAGCAGGCCGAGCACGTCGCGCAGCAGCGGGATGTGTGTGCCGCGAAAGCGCTCCCCGAAGCGCTCAGGTTCGCTCGCGTCCAGTTGCGCGATCTCGCTAGCGCGCAGATCAAACACGGCTCCGGGAATCGCGGCTGTGCGCTCGAGCCGATGATCGTGGATCACGACCGGCACGCCGTCGGCCGACAACTGCACGTCGAGCTCGAGGCAGCGCAGCCCTAAAGCGAGGGCGGACTCGAATGCAGGCAGGGTGTTTTCCGGATACTCGTGCGCGTTACCCCGGTGAGCCACCAGATCCATCGTGTGTGTAGTGCTCGAACGAAGAGCGTGCTGCCCAGCGTCTCGATTATAGCTGCGCGGCGCACTAGGTGGAGCTGCGGCCGCGCTTTTCTTCGAACTCGACGATCGGCTCGCCGCTGGTCACGGTGAGCTCACCCTCGACCGTCGCACCGCGGGCCATCGCGATGCGCCGCGCGCTGACACGGCCGCGGATCACGGCCGTGGCCGCAATTTCAATCTTCTCGCTCACCAGGATCGCGCCGCTGATCGTACCGGCGATGACGGCGCTGAGCGCGTGCACTTCGCCGTGCCAGTGCGCGCCGGCGCTGAGCGCGAGCTCTCCGCCGACCTGACCGTCGCCCTGAACATGCCCGCTGGCAATCAGTGCGCCCGGTGTTTCGATGTCGCCGACCAGGCGGCTGTTGGCCGCAAGCAAAGATGGCGTGCCGCGCACGCGATCGAGCAGCCGGCGGCGAGGGGTGTCGCTCATATCGAGCAGTGTGCGCGTTGAGCGGGCGCGCCGTCATCTGTCTGGGGACTGCTACAATGCGCCATCGCTGGACGCTAAGGTGGAAATGCGATGAGGCCGAGTGCATGGATTGGTTTGCGTGCGATCACCCTCGCTGCGGTGCTAGCCCTCGCGGGCTGCAGCCATGAGGGCAAGGACTGGAAGGCGGCCAGCAGCGCCGATACCAGCGAGGCCTACCAGCAGTTTCTGCAGCAGCATCCCAATAGCGCCAATGCCGCGCAGGCGCGCACGCGCATCCAGCAGTTGCAGGAGGTTCGGGACTGGCAGGCCGCGGGCGCGGCCGATACGCGCGCTGCCTATGAGCAGTTCCTGGCTTCGCATCCGGACAGCCAGTGGGCGCAGGAAGCGCGCATCCGCATCGAGAATTTTGCCCAGTCGGGTACGCCAACAGCGCCGGCCGCGAACGCCGCGCCAGCGCCGAGCGTGGCACCCGCGCCGCGCAGCGCAGGCGGCAAGCACCCGGCGAGCGCGGAAGGCGCTCTGCGTTTCGTGCAACTCGGGGCCTTCAGCAGCCAGGCGCACGCACAACTGGCCTGGAACTCGCTGAGCGGAAAGTATCCACAGCTGTTGGGTGCGCTCAACCCGCGCTACGTGAGCTCGAAAAGACATGGACACTCGCTCGTGCGCCTCGAGGTCGGCGTGCCCACGCGCGCGGCCGCGACGAGCCTTTGCTCGAGCCTCAAGAAACATGCCCAGACCTGCGTAGCCGTCCGCACCTGAGGGAGCTCAACGCTGCCCTCCAGCACTGGGATCGGCGCTGTCGCCAGTTCGCGCCATGAGCGGACCGATTGTGCCTGACAGGATCTGTCAGATCGCCAGCGCGGGCTGACAAAATCCGTCACTTATGACGCCCACGCCGCCCTATGATTTATATAACACTTTGTTTTTATTTAAGTTTATAAGGATGGTACGCTCATTGCTATATCTTGCTCACAAGGTTTCCCCCTAACCTTTGCGAACAACGTTCCCCGGTGTTCGCCTTCTGGCGCCGCGGTCCCCACCGACTCGCGGCGCTTTTCTTTTGTGCCAGCCTTCTCGCGGTTGAAATCCCCCTCAAGAGCTCAACTGTCGCTCTATGGACATCGAAGATCGCGGTTCGAAATGGGCGCCAGGCGCGAGGGGCGCCGTCGGGGCTGCAACGGCCCTTGCGCGGCCGGGGCCTGCATTTGCCGGCGCCTGCGCGCACGTGGGCAGCCGCAGGCTCGCCAATGGCCTGAACGTGCTGGTCTGGAGCGATCACAATATTCCGAATATCGCGCTCTATAACGTTGTTCGCGTCGGCAGCCGCAACGAAGGCGCCGGCACCAGTGGGCTCGCGCATTTCTTCGAGCACATGATGTTCAACGGCACGACGCGCCGTGCTGCGGGCGAATTTGACCGCCTCATGGAAGCGCAAGGCGTCAGCAACAATGCGTACACTTCGCAGGACGTCACCGTTTATCAGGATTGGCTGCCGCGCGCAGCGCTCGAGATGGTGCTCGAGCTCGAGAGCGATCGGATCGCCAATCTCGCCTTTGACCCCGAAGTGATCGAGAACGAGCGCAAGGTCGTGTACTCGGAGCGACAGCTGCGCGTCGATGATAGTAACGTCGCGCTGCTGGAAGAGCAGGTGCAGGCGAGCGCTTTTATTGCGCATCCCTACCGGATTCCGACGATCGGCTGGCCATCGGACATTCAGTCCTGGACCATGGCCGATTTGCAGCACTTCTACCGCAGCTACTACGCGCCGAACAACTGCACGTTGCTCCTGGTTGGCGACGTTGAGGCCGAAGAAGCCTTTGCGCTGGCGCAAAGGTACTTCGAGCCGATTCCCGGCCGCGAGGCAGCACCGCCGGTGCTGACGGTCGAGCCCGCGCAGCGCGGCGAGCGCCGGCTCGTGCTCGAGCGAGCCGGGCAGAACCCGCTCTTGCACTACGCATATCACGCGATCGCGGCCACCGATCCACGCGAGCCGGCGCTCAACATCCTGCAGACGATCCTG
>JBEKWD010000182.1:0-5721 GCA_049513435.1 Steroidobacteraceae bacterium
CTCTACGGCGCCACGAGTGATGCCACGCAGGGCACTTGCACGCTCTTTGCCGGCAAACTGGTCAAGGCCGCCGGCTGGTGCCGCGCCTGGAGCGGACTGTAACAGTCGATGTGATAATCTCCCCGACCCGCGCCGCGCAGGCGCATCGAAGCGGCACCGTTGTTGGGGCTGCGCTACCGGAGATTCAACTATGAGTTTTACCTTGCCGCCGCTGCCGTATGCCTACGATGCCCTGGCCGCGCACGGAATGAGCCAGGAGACCATGCAGCTGCATCACGATAAGCACCACCAGGCTTATGTGACCGCGCTCAATGGCCTGGTGGAGAAGAACGACGCGCTCAAGGGCAAATCACTGGAGGAGCTGATCCGGCTGTCCTACGGCCGCGAAGACCTGCAACCGGTATTCAATAATGCCGGTCAGCACTGGAATCACAGCGTGTTCTGGGAATCGCTCTCGCCCAAGGGCGGCGGCATACCCGGCGCGCTCGAGAAGAAGCTCACCGAGGACTTCGGCAGTGTGGATAAATTCAAGGAGTCCTTCAAAGCCGCCGCGGTCGGGCAGTTCGGTTCAGGATGGGTGTGGCTCGTGCTTGCACGCGATGGCAAGCTCAAGATCACCAAGACGTCCAATGCGGGCACGCCGCTGGCCACTGGCGAGGGCAAAGTCCTGCTCACGCTCGATGTCTGGGAGCACGCTTACTATGTCGATTTTCGCAATCGCCGGCCGGACTTTACCGACAACTTCCTGAGCAAGCTGGCGAACTTCGAGGGCGCCGCCGCGAAACTGCAAAAGGGCTAGCGCAGCTGTCGTTGCGCCCTTACGCGGCCGATACGTTGAAGAGCGGGACCTCGCCGAGCACCACTCGCACCGCGTGTGTTGCCCCGTCGTCGATCAGCTCAATGCGTGTCGGTCCGCGCGGCAACGCCTCGCCATCGAGTTCGGCGTGTGCGATTCCCGAGCACACGCCGCGAGGATTCTCGACCCGGATGTCGTAGCGGGCGGAGCGATACCGGAAGGCGATCTCGAACCCGGCCCATGAGGCCGGGATGCACGGTGCGAGCAGCAGGCTCGCGCCCTGAATACGAAAGCCTAGGATCGACTCCAGACCGGCACGGTACATCCAGCCGGCTGAGCCGGTATACCAGGTCCAACCGCCGCGCCCGACATGCGGTGCTACCGAATAGATATCGGCCGCCACGACGTAGGGCTCGACTTTATATCGCAGCACATCAGTGCGGCTGCTCGAGTGCGTGATCGGATTGAGCAGCGTGTACAGCTCAAAGGCCTGCGCGCCCTGACCGAGCATGGTATGGGCAATCACGGACCAGGTCGCGGCGTGCGTGTACTGGCCACCATTTTCGCGGATGCCCGGCGGATAACCCTTGATATAGCCCGGGTCGAGTGGGGAATGGTCGAACGGCGGGGTGAGCAGCAGCGCCAGACCGGAATTGCGCTGTACGAGATACGACTCCATCGCAGTCATGGATTGCAATGCGCGCGTGAGATCGGCCGCCCGCGAAATCACGCTCCAGGACTGTGCGATCGAGTCGATCCGGCACTCGGCAGCCTGGGCGGATCCGAGCGGTGTGCCGTCGTCAAAATAACCGCGGCGGTACCAGTTCCCGTCCCAGCCCTCGCGCTCGAGCGACTTGCGCAGCGCTGCTGCGTGCGCAAGCCAGAGCTCCTCGCGCTCGTGCTCCGCGCGCGCGCGCGCCAGCGGCGCGAACCTGAGCAGCGTGGCATACAGGAACCAGCCGAGCCAGACGCTCTCGCCCTTGCCCGCTGCGCCCACGCGGTTCATGCCGTCGTTCCAGTCGCCGGTGCCGATCAGAGGCAGGCCGTGAGCGCCGTTGTCCAGGCTTTGGTCGAGCGCGCGCGCGCAGTGCTCATACAGCGACGCGTGCTGATCCGAAATCAGCGGCTGAAAGTACGCTTCGTGCTCGCCGGGTCGCAACACCGGGCCCTCCAGAAACGGCAACTGTTCATCCAGAATCGCGCTGTCCGCGGTGCTCTCCAGATATTGGGCACAGACATAGGCGAGCCAGACGCGATCGTCGGTGATACGTGTGCGCACGCCCGCACCGCACGCGGGCCCGCTCATCGACGGCAGCCACCAATGCTGCACGTCACCCTCAACGAACTGGCAGGCGGCGGCACGCAACAACTGCTCACGAGCCAACTGCGGTCGCGAGACCAGCAGCGCCATGCAATCCTGGAGCTGGTCGCGAAAGCCGTAGGCGCCGCTGGATTGATAGAATGCCGATCGCGCCCACATGCGACACACCAGCGTTTGATAGAGCATCCAGCGGTTCAGGATGATGTCGAGCGAGCGGCTCGGGGTCTTGACCTGAACCATGCCGAGCGTAGCGTCCCACCAGCTCTCGACCTCGTGCAGTACGGCCGCCAGATCCGCGGCACGGTAGCGCGCGATCAAGGCTTGGGCTTCAGCCGCGCCGGCCGCCTCGCCGAGAAAAAATACGATCTCCACGCTCTGATTGGGCTCGAGCTCGACCACGCTCTGCAGCGCTGCACAGGGATCCAGGCCCGCGCCCGTGCGTCGTGACCATACCGTGCGTCGCTGCAGCCCCCCCGGCTGCGCGAGCGTACCGTGACGGCCCAGGAATTCGCGCCGATCGGCGGTCCACTGCGTCTGCCGTCCAGCCAGATCCGCGAACGCCACACGCTCCGCGTATTTCGCTCGCCACGGGTTGGTGACGAACAAGGCCCCCGTTATCGGATCCACAGCGCTGACCAGGAACGGCGCCGAAGCGGCGCGCTCGGTGCCGAGCACCCATTCCACGTATGCCGTCACCGACAGCGTGCGCGCGCGTGCCGACTGGTTGTGCAGCTGCAGACGCGAGATCTTGATGGGGTCGCCCATCGGTACGTACACGAGCAGATCGAGCGCAATGCCGTGCGCGGTATGCTCGAAGCGGCTATAGCCCTGGCCATGCCGCGCGGTGTAACAGGTGTCCTGATGTCGAATCGGTGAGGCGGTAGGGCCCCAGAGCTCACCGCTGTCCTCGTCGCGCACGTAGAGAATCTCGCCCGGGCGATCACTGACCGGATCATTCGACCAGGCGGTGAGCTGATTTTCATGACTACTGAGCGACCAGGTGTAGCCGCTGCCCTCGGCCGCGACCTGGAAGCCGAAGTACGGGTTGGCAATGACATTGAGCCAGGGCGCTGGCGTGGACTGCCCGGTGCCCAGCAGCGTGACGTATTCACGTCCGTCCTGCGCAAAGCCTCCCAGTCCGTTGAAATATTCGAGTCCCTGCGAGTTGCAAGTGGCTACCGCGGTTCCCATGCGCGCTGGCGGGGAAGGCGCTCGTGAGGCAGTGGCGGCTGGCGCACGCGCTCGATTGAGTTGCTCCGCCAGAGTCCCGCGCTGTCCTACCAGCACGACCCGTGCAACCGACGACAGCAACGCACGCGCCTGCACAGAGATCCGGTCCGCACACAGCAGGAACACTGCGCCGCGAGCGTCATGCGCGCCCAGCGGCGCGCGCGCCTGGCTCATGCGCAGCTGCATCTCCAGGGCGTTCTGCAGATCGTTGATATAGGAGGCGGGGCGTTCATTCAATATCACCAGATCGACGGCCAGCTGCTTCATGCGCCAGTATTCGTGCGCCCGCAGCAGCTCGCGCGCGATCGCGATGTCCTCAATGGCTTCGATCAACAGCAGCACGATCGGGATGTCGCCGGAAATGCCGAGCGCCCATAGTCCCGCGGGCGCGCCGGTGCCGCTGCGTATCGTGGCGGATGAGGGGCGCATGGATGCGTCGGCAAACAGCACGTGGCTGGCGAGGCGTTGAAACAGGCTCGACTCGGCGGCGTCGCTGTCCAGGTGCCGCAACTGGATCTGCGCCTGGGTCCAGGCCAGCGTGGCCGCGCGCACGAAGGCGTTGGCATCGCGCTGCTTGTCGACGAGCTGCAGGGCAGCGTCACGCGAAGAGGCCACAGCGGTCCAAAACGCGATGCGCACCGTTGCGCCGGGCGCTACATGCAGGCGATAGCGCAAAGCGAATATCGGATCGAGGACCGTGCCTACGGTGCCGGTCAGTCGCCGGCCGTCCATCACCGCAAGCGGTGATCGCGCCTCGCGCCCGCGGCCCAGGAAGCGCGCGCGATCGGTCTCCACTTCCGCAGCGCTGCTGATAGCGCCCTCGAGCACCGCATGATGCGCCGCCCAGATCTGCGGCTCATCCGGCGTGCGCCGTCGGCGCGTCGCCAGGATCGCGCCAACCTTGGCCACGTACTCGGTCTGCACGAATAGCTTCGAGAATGCCGGATGGGCGCTATCGGCGGCCGGTGGCGCCAGCACCAGTTCGCAATATGAGGTCACTTCGATGTCGCAGGCGCGGTGAGCGCTGTTGGTTATGCTCAAACGGCGCACCTCGGCGTCGTCCTCTGGTGAGACGATCACTTCCAGCGTCGTGGTGATCGCGGCATCGGTGCGCATGAACGAGGCCCGGTCCTCGCTGAAGATCACCTCGTAGCGGCCGGGCTCGACGCCGCTGGGTTGGTAGCCCGCGGACCATACCGCGCCAGTTTGAACGTCGCGCAGGTACAGATAGCTGCCGATATCGTCGCGTGTAGGGTCTTCACGCCAGCGCGTCACACCGATGTCGCGCCAGCGGCTGTAGCCGGAGCCGGCGCTCGTTAGCATGACCGAATAGCGGCCGTTGGATAGCAGATGCGCCTGCGGTCGCAGTTCGTGCGGCGTGAACAGATGTCGCACCTCGGGCAATTGCTCGGCGCTGACTCGCGCTGCCATGCCGACTTCCTCCGCGCGCGGGTGCACGACCGACACATCGCGCGGCGTGCGCTCCTGCAGCAGCAGCTCTGAGGCACGGATGCTCGGCTCGGAATGAAAGCGCTCGCGCATACGCCCGTCGAGCAGCACGTTGGCGATGGCGACGATCGTCATGCCCTGGTGGTGCGCCATGAATGCTCGCACCACGGCGAAGCGCGCGCCTTCGGGAAGGCGGCTACGGGTATAGTCCAGCGCCTCGTGCATGCCGTAACGGCCGCTCGCGCCGAGTGATGCCAGGCGCGCGAAGTTGAGCGCCGCGCGTTGCGGATCGACCATCGAAGCCAGCGCGGTCGCGTACGGCGCGATCACGGTATCCTCGCTCAAGCCTCGCTTGAGGCCGAGACCCGGCACGCCGAAGTTCGTGTACTGATAAGTGAGCTCCAGGTCGCGCGCGTTGTAGGCCGATTCGGAGATTCCCCAGGGCACGTCCAGCTCCGCCCCGTAGCTGATCTGTCGCTGCACGATCAGGCGGTTGGTCTGTTCCAGCAGGCTTCCGGCCGGCGCACGCATGACCAGCGAGGGCATGAGGTATTCAAACATCGAGCCAGACCAGGCGATGAGCGCCGCGCCGTGCCCGATGCTGGTTACCGGGCGCCCGAGCCGAAACCAATGCCGCGCCGGCACATCGCCTTTGGCGATCGCAACGAAACTTGCCAGACGCGCCTCAGAGGCGAGCAGGTCGTAGCAGCTCGGATCGAGCGTGCCATCGGCAGGCCGGAAGCCAATCGATAGCAACCCGCGCTCCTGATCGAGCAGGAACGCGAACTGCATGGCCTCGGCCATGGCCCGCGAGCTCGATTCAATGCCGGCCAGGCGCCAGTTGAGGCGCTGGCGCTCCTCGAGCGTCTGTCGCACATCACGGCGCCAATTGGCGATTGAGCACTGCGTGATCTGCGCCCAGTAC
>JBEKWD010000183.1:0-5696 GCA_049513435.1 Steroidobacteraceae bacterium
GAGGGCCCCACGCTTGTCAGGCAAGACAACGGGGAATTGAAGTCGCACGCGGTATTCCCAGGAACCATTCAGGTTCCATCCAGTGGCGCGCCCATCGTGCTCATGGCCGATGCACAGGCTACCGGTGGGTATCCAAGAATCGCGGCTGTCATCGCTGCCGACCAGTGGCGACTGGCCCAGGTTCCGCCGGGCGCCTCGATTCACTTTGAGCCTTCGAGCCGTGCGGCGGCACTGCTCGCCTTTCAGGAGCAGCATCATTATCTTGAGCGCGTGCAAAGGAGTCTGGGTGCTCATTGACCTGAATGCCGATCTTGGCGAGGGATGTGCTGACGACGAGGCAATACTCGAGAGCGTTTCCTCAATCAATGTCGCATGCGCCTGGCATGCAGGCAGCGCCGAGGAAATGTTGAGCGTGGTACGCGCGGCGCGGCTGCGTGGAGTGGCAATCGGAGCGCATCCCAGTTTTCCGGACCGCGCTAATTTCGGTCGAAAAGAAATGCGCCTCCCGCTAAGCTCAGTCCGCGCGGGATTGCTGTATCAGATTGGTGCGCTGGATGCCATCGTGCGAGCGCACGGCGGTGAGCTCGCGCATGTCAAGGCGCACGGCGCGCTATACAACCAATCCGCACGCGATCCCGAGCTCGCGCACTGCATCGCACGAGCGATACGCGATTTTAATCCGCAGCTCCTGGTCATGGGGCTCGCCGGAAGCCTGTTTATAGAGGCCGTGCGCGCTGAGGGTTTGATCGCACTGGAAGAGGGTTTTGCCGATCGCCGATACACGAGCGATGGTCTCCTGGTTCGCCGCGGGGAACCCGGTGCGCTCATCGAGGATCAGAATGATATGTTGGCGCAGGTCCTTTCCATGGTGAAAACCGGGACTGTCATTGCTCAGGACGGGACCGTATGCCAGCTTCACGTCGATACCGTTTGCCTGCACGGCGACGGACCGCATGCACTTGAGTATGCGAGGGCGCTGCGCGCGCGCCTGCGGCAAGACGGCATCGACGTGGTACCATGCGCAGCAAGTTTTAGTGGGTGAGGTGCCCACGCCGTCTTTATGCTTAGAGTCTGTCGATATGCGGGGCGACGAGTTCGCGCGTCTCTTCGCTGCTGACGACCGGCACTATCTCAAATGTGGCCCCAGACCCGCGCCACATCAATATCCATTCTTGCAGTAATCGCAAGTCCTTGGTTTCGCATTAGTTGAAAACATCGGCTGAACTCTGGTTCTATCCAACTATCTGCGTACGTAATCCATCCGGGATCATTCGACCGCCATCCCTTACGCGTTTGTAGATCGGCAGCATGTCATTGTCTTTGAACCTTTCGATGATCATGAACAGCATCGGCTCTCCTGCGCGTCGGCGTAACCCCAAATGATCCGCATCACGGCTCTCAAACCCACTGCTTTGGGAAGGCGCAATTCATTGCGTCAGGCGCCGTCATTTGCTGCACTGGTCAGATAACTGCGCTGCGATGCGAAATACCCCTTAACACCCCTGAGTCATCTTATCGGTGTCACAATCCAAACTGCAGCGGCGATGGCACAGGCGTCCTCGATCAGCGCTGCGGGAAGATCCCGGCCCCCAAACGCCTTGGTCAACCTAGTGCGAAACTGGGAGAAGCCCACTGTTCCCACAACAGCACCAGTCCCACCGGCGATCAGGCCACCGAATGCACCGCCGCCGACCAGGCTAAGCGCGGCGCCGCAAAACGCACCGCTCACGATTCGGGCAATAATTCCGCGTGGTGCCTTGCGGCTCGGGGTGTTCGGCAGCTTGTCGACGATCAACTCGCCGATCGACAGCAGGGTAAAGATGAATGGGGCCGCGAGGGCGCCCAGGAAGCCTAACGGCGTGCCGCTCAGATGCAACCACCGCAAACGCGCGGCCCAGCTGACAGCCGCTGCGGGCGTGAATGTCCGCGACCCTGCGACCACACCAATCAGTAACGCAGATAGATAGAGCCTCAAGACGCATCCTGCCGCACAAGACCTATCGTACGCGACTACGATGGCCTCGCCCAAATTTAGGCGTCGCGCTCGCTCGACAGGGTCGGAGCCGCGACCGATGGTTGCTATTGGGACATGAATGGAGACCAGATCAAGCTGACCCAACTCAGCCGTTCGACCTGATTCACGCTAAATGGCCGCTTCCGAGGTAGAACGGCCCTTGGCGATTGCATATGCCAGGGACCACACGGACTGAAGCGCTCCGAACTGCGCTCCGCTCATATGAAATTCCGCGCGGATTTGGGGGTTCGCGATTGCGCTCGTAGAGCGATCAAGATAGTTGATTGCGATGGCGGCCGCACAGAGAATGACTGCTGTCCATTGCATGCGTTTCAGCGAGGTCGATCGCGGTAACCGCATTCTATGTCGCCCCAAGGACTTCGCTGCGCTTATGCTCTCGGCCGAAGATCAGTCAGGCCGTCGGCATCGACTGCAGAGATAGTAGTCCGAACCATCGACCGCGCCTGATCGTGCGCCCACGGGCGACCACGATGCATGGTCGCACGATTGTCCCACATTATTACGTCACCCGACCGCCATTGATGCCGAAACGTGAATTCGGGCCGAGTGGCATCGACGATCAGCTCCGCCAGCAACGCCTTGGCTTCGCTCTCGCTCATGCCGTCGATAGCATAGGCATGCGAAGCGATGTACAGCGCAACTTGGTTATTAACCGGGTTGCGCCATGTCATGCGCCAGCGGACCGGCGGCACTGCGGCGCGTTCCGCTGGCGTCATTAAGCCCGGATCGATTTGATCACGAGAATTGGCGTACGCGTGACTAACTATGACGTCACGCAATCGTACCTGCATTGCTGGCAGTAGCCGGCCCCAGGCCTGCCGGGTCGAGGTGAACTCGGTCTCGCCGCCGTGATCCGGAGCAATTCGTGCGGACAACACTGAGGCGAGCGCCGGCGTTGCCTTGAACGAACTATCGGTGTGCCACAGCTGATTAGCGCGGGCGGTCAATGCTTGCTGGTGAGTCTCTGATACCAGTGTGCCGTCCGCCGCAATATTGTGGAGTCGGCTGTAGAATGTGCCAGCACCGACGGAGCCGATCTTTACCCGCTCCAGTGGGCCGAAGGCCCGGGAAAAAGCTGCCTGCACGTCGTCCGTGACGTCCTGATTGCGGAACAACAGCACGCTGTGTTCTTCCAAGGCAGCGCGAGTCGCTCGATATACACTATCGCTGCTGGCCACGTCGATCAGGCCGATGCCCCGCACCTCGACGCCGAAATCGGGGCCGAGCGCACTCAATTCCATGACACTTCCTCCGATCCCGGCGTGTTCCCCTATCCGCGGCTTCTCGTAGCGTCGCAGCGTGCGAGTATGACGTGCGGTAGCGGCCAATGAGTTGTCTCGTTTGGGGTGGAGCGAATCCTGGATGCACGCAATCAAGGAAAACCTGAGTCATTCGCAAGCGCGCGCATAGAAAGTTTGCTCGAGCAAGTCGCGCAAGAATCGGAATTTAAAGTGATTTTTCAGAGACTGATAGCGAAGACATGATTCGGAATTCTAGGAACCTGAATTTCCACGAGATTTTCTTTGGCCAGGACTCCTCAAAGCGGGCGCGCAAAGCAGTGGGCCGTCGACGGATCAGGGTCGCACGAGAGAATTAGAGTTCAAGTCGCCCTGTTCCTGCCAGCCGTCGGCGTCCGGGTATCAGCATGGGTACTGCGCGCCGGTACTCTTCGTATCCGGCGCCGTGTTCAAAGACCAGGTCACGTTCCTCGAATTGAATTGCAAAAACGATATACGCAGTTGTTGCGCAAGCGAATAGCAGGTGCGCCAGCGTCATCGTTGGCGTCATCCAAAACGCGAGCAAGAAACCAAAATAGAGTGGATGGCGGACGAACCGATAGGGCAATGGAGTGCGAAAGGACACTCGCGTATACGGCTTTCCAACCAGGGGTAACCAAACCTGACGCAGGCCGAAGAGGTCGAAGTGGTTGATAAGAAACGTCACGACCAGAACAGTTGCCCAGCCAGCGGCAAAAAGCGCCCATAAGGCGATCCGCAGGCCAGTATTGTCAACGGACCAGATCTGGATGCCGATAGGCCGCCACTGCCAAAACAGTAGCAGCAGCGCCAGGCTCGCGCATAGCACGTAGGTCGAGCGCTCGATGGCCCAGGGCACGATCTGAGTCCAGCGTTCCTTGAACCATCTCCTTGCCATTACGCTGTGTTGAACGGCAAATAAGGTCAACAGCGCACAATCTATCATTAGCGCGCGGGGTAGCGAGGTTGTCGCGGCGCCATCCAGACTGCTAGGCACCGCGAAGCCCCCAACGAACGCGATCGCATAGAGGAATGTGGCGAGAAAGACCAGATACGACGCCACTCCATAGGTAAAAAACAGCAGTCGCTTTAGCACGGCGCTTTCTCCTGTATTGAAAATAAGAGGGTGCGCGACCGGTTACGCAATGGCGATCGGCGCTTTGTCCCGATTGGTCTAGAATTGGCGCCCGGATGTGAGACAAATGTCCCGGTTGCCCCGATGACAGCTCCCAACAAGACTCGGCAACACGTTCGCTATCTCAAGGCATCGGATGGGACGCGTCTGGCGTGGGCGGAGTCGGGTGTCGGTGACCTCGTCGTCAAAGCCGCCAACTGGCTCACGCATCTCGAATACGAATGGGAAAGCCCCGTTTGGAAGCATTGGATCCGGTTCTTCTCCGCTAATTGCCGATTCGTGCGCTACGACGAGCGCGGATGCGGTATGAGTGACTGGCGGGTCGGCACCTTGACACTCGATCAATGGACCGCGGATCTGGAATCCGTTATCGACGCGGCTCAACCCGATCGACCCATCACGCTGCTTGGCATTTCACAGGGCGCGGCGGCGTGCATCCGCTATGCAATCGAGCATCCCGACCGCGTTGCCCGTCTAATCTTGTATGGCGGTTATGCTCATGGGGTATTCAAGCGAGGCGCACTGCCAGCTGAGGCTGCCTACCGCGCCATGATTGATCTGGCACGTGTAGCGTGGGGCCAAAATAACGCCACATTCCGCCAGGTCTTCACATCGCGCTTCATTCCGGGGGGCAGCCACGAGCAACTCGAGTGGTTCAACGAACTCTGCCTCAGGTCGACGGACGGCGAGACCGCCGCCAGGCTTTTCGAGGCGCGCGCCGTCTTGGACATTGAGGAGCTGCTGTCGAAGGTGCGCACGCCAACCCTGATTCTGCATGCGCGCGAGGATGGGGTGGTCCCGATTGAGGAAGGCCGGCTGCTTGCAACAGGGATCCCGGGGGCCGAATTCATTGAACTGGATTCGCGCAATCACGTGCTGCTCGAGCACGAGCCAGCGTGGCAGCGGTTTTGCGAGGCCGTCATCCCGTTTTTGAGGCCATATGCAGCGGCAACTGATGCCGTGTTCGCGGCACTATCTGCGCGCGAGCGCCAGGTGCTGGCGCTAATGGCCGATGGCCTGAGCAACATCGACATCGCCGATCGCCTTAGCATCAGCGAAAAGACAGTCCGCAATCACGCATCCAACGTTTTCGACAAGCTGGGGGTTTGGTCGCGTGCACAGGCAATCGTGTTCGCGCGCGATCACGGCTTCAGCCCCTGAAACGGAATGGAGTTGCTGCGCGGGTTGCGAAGCGACGAGCTTGCGCGAGAGCGGCGGCGGCGCGAAGAGAATCATGAGCGCCGATCGAGTCCCTGCGCAGATCAGCCCG
>JBEKWD010000184.1:0-5669 GCA_049513435.1 Steroidobacteraceae bacterium
GACGGCCAGTCTGAAAGGCGCGCCATGTGTGAATTTCGAGCCGTAGAATTCGCCCCAAGTGTCCGTGTGCGCATCGATATGAACCATGCCTACGGGCCGATCCGCGGCTATGCCCAGGAATATCGGGTAGGTGATCGAGTGATCCCCTCCCGCACTCACGGGACGAATACCGGCCGCGTGCACGCTGCGGTAAAACTCGGCGATCTCGCGTACCTGCACCTCGAGGTCATAGCGGTGCGATAGTCGCACGTCGCCCAGATCGGCGATGCGGCATAAATCATAGGGATTCATCTGCAGCGCTAGATTAAATGTGCGCATGAGGCTCGAGGCATTGCGGATCTCGCGTGGCCCATGACGCGCCCCCGGCCGGTTCGTGACGCCCAGATCCGTCGGCACGCCGATCAGGCCGATATCGACTTCCTGCAGCGCGCGCGCGAGCGGCGCGCGCATGAAGGTTGCAATCTCGGTGTAGCGCGGCTCCTGCATCGGCTCGTAGGTGTCGCCGGCAGGGCCTTGCTTGAGATAACTCATCGGCTACCTCGCGGGCAATGCGGCGGCGCGCTTGGCACGCTCGTGGAATACATAACCGAGCAGATTGAGGATCACCTGCGCGGCAAGAAAAGAGGTACTGCCGCTCGGATCGTAATCGGGCGCGACCTCACAGATATCGACCCCGATGATGTCGCCCTGTTTTGAGAGCCCCTGAAGTATTTCCATGACCTCGTAGTAGAGGAAGCCGCCATGGCTCGGCGTGCCGGTTCCCGATGCGATCGATGGATCAAAGCCATCGATATCGATCGTCACGTAGTAGCGCACGCCCGCGGGGATCGTGGCCAGCACCTTCTCGGGACCCATGGCCCTGATCTGACGGACCGAGAGAATGCTGGATTTGGTCCGGCGCGCATCCTCGTAGCCCTCGCGCGCCGTGGAGGAGACGTTGCGGATACCCAGATGACTGATGCCGAGCACGTAAGGTTTCTCGGCCGCGCGCTTCATCGGATTGCCGTGGCCATGGCGCACGTTATGCCGGACATCCACGTAATCCAGGTGTGCGTCGAACTGCACGATGTAGAACGGCGCCTCGTGGTCAAAGGCGCGAATGCATGGCTCATTGATCGAGTGATCGCCGCCCAGCACGACGGGAAACGCTTGGGCCGCCAGAATCTTGCGCATCGCGAATTCGATATTGGCGTGACTGCGCTCAGTGTCGGTATGAACCACGTCCGCATCGCCGATGTCGACCATCTTGACCTGGTCCGTGGGCATATAGATCACGTCATCCTCGTGATCGTAGGCACCATCGTGTCCGAAGGCGTACAGCGTCGATGCCTCGCGGATGCCGCGCGGGCCAAAGCGCGCGCCCGCACGATATTGTGTGCCCATATCGAGCGGTGCGCCGAGCACGGCAATGTCGGCGTCGATCTTGTCCCAGTCGAGCACCGGCGGACTCTTGGCGAAAGTGCAATGACCGACGAAGGGCAGGTTCAGACGCCCGGACTCATAGTTATGCTTGGCCATGATGTATCGAGCTTAGCACCGCGCGGGCCGGCGCGGGACACCTCATTCAAGCCTGATAATCGCTCGCAAGCGTCTCATCTAGTGATGCGCCGCGCGCGCTGATCGCATTGAAAATCAGCGTCAGTACGATCGTCACGGCCAGATTGAGCAGCAGCGTATAGAACGCGGTGTAGCCCGGGAACGTATAGCCGCCCACCACCAGTGGATAGGCCGGGGTGAGATGCGCCGCGACGGCCATTGTGGTGCCCACCAGAGTACCGACGGCCCAGCCTATCAGCAGAGCCCAGCTGTTGAACCAGGCCGTACACGCGCCCAGCATGATGGCCGGTACGGTCTGGACGATCCAGATGCCACCCAGAAGCTGCAATTGAATTGCGTACTGCGTCGGCACGAATAGGATAAACGCCAGCGCACCGAGCTTGACGACCAACGACACCCATTTGGCCATCTGCGCCTCCTGCAGGTCCGTCGGCTTTCGGTTGATAAATTCCTTGTGAATATTGCGCGTATAGAGACTGGCTGCCGCGATCGACATGATCGCCGCCGGCACCAGCGCGCCAATGCCGATCGCCGCAAAGGCAATGCCGACGAACCAGGACGGGAAGCTGTGCAGCAGCAGCGCGGGCACCGCAAAGTTATTGCCGAACTGTCTGAAGCCACGCGCGAATTCGGGAAGCTGATCCAGATGCGCCGCAATCGCGAAAAATCCGAACAACGCGAGCACACCCAAAGTAATCGAATACCCCTGCAGCATGACGGCGTTGCGGCGGATGGCCTTGCCGCTGCTTGCGCTGATGATGGCCGTGAAGGCGTGAGGGTAGAGAAACACTGCGAAAGAGGAGCCCAGCGCCAAAGTCGCATAGGCACCGTAGGCGCCGGTGCTGTGAGCACTCGGCACCGCCAGCAGGATCTTCTGGACTGGGACCTGCGCGAAGATCTTGCCAAAGCCACCGAGCTTGATCGGCAGCAAGACGATGGCGTAGAGCGCCGTAAAGAAAATCAACACGTCCTTGACGATGGCAATCGATGCAGGCGCGCGCAGGCCGCTCGAATACGTGAATGCGGCGAGCACGATGAAGGCGACGATCAATGGCAGATCGGCCGCGAGTCCGGATCCGGAGATGCCGAGTGCGCCAACCACGACCTGGATACCGACGAGCTGCAGGGCGATATAGGGCATGGTGGCGACGATGCCCGTGACCGTGACTGCCAGAGCCAGCCAGCGATTGCCGAAGCGGCCACGCACGAAATCCGCCGCCGTGATGTAGCCGCGCTTGCGACAGACGTTCCAGAGACGAGGAAAGAAAAGAAACAGAAACGGATAGCTCACGATCGTAAACGGGATGGCAAAAAAGGCCGTGGCCCCGGCGCCGAAGGCGAGCGCCGGTACCGCGATGAAGCTATAGGCCGTGTACAGATCCCCACCGACCAGGAACCAGGTGACGATCGTGCCGAAGCGCCGGCCGCCGAGCCCCCACTCATGCAGCAGATTCAGATCGCCTCTGCGCCAGCGCGCAGCGGCGAAGCCGAGCCAGGTGATGAAGCCAAACAGCAATACAAAAATAATCAGTGCGATCCAGTCCACGTGCGCCACGGGCAAGCTAATCCCGCGTGGCGAAATAGACGATCGCGCCGATCATCACACCCAGTACCACCCAGAGGAGCTGATACCAGTAGAAGAACGGCAGCCCTATCCAGGTGGGTTCAATGCGATTGAAAAACGGCGGCCAGAGCACGGCGGGGAATTCGAGCACGAACAACAAGTACCACCAGCTCCAACCGCGACGCTTGTTGCGCGCATCACTCATTGTAAGGGTGCCCCGGGTTGCCGCATCGGCAACGAGCGCGCGAACTCATCGCGCGCAAGGCAGGTCTCGACGATGCGACTGATGGTCGGCAGATCGGAGAAATCGACCTTGAAGACTCGCGCCGCTATCGCATGGCTCATCAGGCACAGATCGGCGATCGATGGAGCATTGCCGTGGACGTAACTATCAGTATGCGCATCGCCGGCCAGACGCGTCTCCCCGACCGTGAGCCCCTCACGCAACCAATGTCGGACCCAGGCCATACGGCTAGCCTCATCCTGGGCGAGCGCTTTGGCGAGATAGGCGCGTACGCGCGGCACGATGAGCGGGTGAAAATCAGCGGCCCAGAGCAATGCCAGCGAGCGCACCCGGGCCCGCCCGGACGCATCCGCCGGCAGTAGGGCTGGCTCGGGATAGGTCTCCTCGAGATATTCCAGGATCGCGAGCGACTGCGTCAGCGCGGTTCCATCCTCGAAGATCACCGTCGGCACCGCTGCCTGCGGATTGAGCGCGCGGTAGGCCGGCGCGTACTGCTCGCCCGCGTCGATATCGATCATCTGTTCCTGGAACGCCAATCGCTTGAGATTGAACGCGATGCGTACCCGAAAGGCGGCGGAGGATCGCCAGAAGCCATACATCCTGATCACGTTTGATCTCCCCGTAGACTGCGGTGAGGCTCGGGGTACAGATCATACTAAAGTGCGGCGGGACCTTTCGATCCCGCCGCCCGCTATGCTCAACCACCAGCGTTAGCGCTCACTCCCACTGAGCTGGAAACACCCGCCGATCCGCTGACATTGGCCTGCGGGGACACTTCGCCCTTGGCAGAGGCGCTCGGGCTCGGCTGAGTCGTCGCCGGAGACGACGTAGAGCTCTTGGCTGCAGACTGCGTGTTGGTTGCTGTCTGCGTCTTGGTTGCAGTCTGTGTTGCCGTCTGCGTCTTGGCGCCGCTAGTGCTCGCGAAACCACCAGCCGAGCTGCCAAAATGCGTGCCGCCGAAGCCGCCGCCGAATCCACCGGCGGCCCCGCCGCCCAGTCTTTGTGCAAAGGCGGGAGCAGCGCAGGCGAGCACGGTCGCCATAGCCGTACCGACGATCATATGCTTGATATCCATGGCTTGATCCCTCAATGCATCGCAAGCAATTTGCGAGCTTCAGAGGGACTACGACCCGGCGCGGCATTTTCTTCCCTCACTGCCCGGCAGCCAGTGGCGCGCGGTTTGACTTAATTTGCCGCGATCGCCGCCTGCTTAGAGAGGAGTGCCTTGCTGGGGACAATGCGGAATTGTTCCCCGACCAGGCCATGCCCGTAGATCGGATCGGTCCCGCGTGCGCCCAGATCGATGGCTTGTTGCGCGAGTAATCCGATCGCCTCGGCGGCGGCCTGGGTATCGGGCGCATGCAGCGACTGCGCCAGCATGCCGGCCACAATGGGCGCGGCAAACGAGGTGCCGCGTACGGCGGTAAATGAATTCGATAAGGACGCTGCCACCATATCCGCGCCCGGCGCGGCGAAACTTACCTGCGGCCCGCGACCTGCCTCGAGCAGAACTTTGTGATGCGCGTCCACCGCGGTCACGCCGATGACACCCGGATAAGAGGCTGGATAGAGCGGACGGGCTGCAGGTCCATCATTACCAACCGCGGCCACGATCAGATAACCGCGGGCCAGCGCGAGCTTCACGATGTGCTCGAGCATCAGATTCGGCGGTCCAACCAGGCTCACATTGATGACCGGTACTGCTTGCTGCGTGAGCCAGGCTATCGCGTCAACGACCCAATCCACGGCTCCGCCCGTCGCAGATCCGCAGTAGACGTCAGCAGCAAATAACTGCGCACCGGGTAAGACACCATTGAACAAGGCCGATTTGCCCACGAGCAGCGAGGCGACCGCGGTGCCGTGAGCGCTGGCAATGACTTTGCCGTCACATCCATAGTGCTCGATATCGACATTGTGGAAGACCATATGCGCGACATCGACGCCGCCGTCGACCAAACCGATCCTGACCGACGATTCGGTCGCAGGCGCACTCGCCGACGAGATCTCAGCCGGCGCGGTTTGCTCCGGCTCGGCGCCGCTTTCCAGCTAGATGTGATCGAAATCATAGGTGCCGCCCGGATCGCTCGTGCGAAGCTGTCTTAGCGCCCGGCGCGTGTCTGAACCCGCAGGGATGCGCAGGACCACGATGCGGACATCGAGCACTGGAAGTGTTTGCTCGCGCACTACCGTGAAACCTAATGCGCGCGCTGCGTCCAGGGCCGCAGGGGCAGGGGAGAGGGCAACGATCTGCGCGCGCACGATCGGATTGCCATCCGGATCGGCTTCCAACTCCGTGCGGTGAGC
>JBEKWD010000185.1:0-5649 GCA_049513435.1 Steroidobacteraceae bacterium
GGTCTCCCAGCTCGAGGAGTGCTTGATCAGCGCCACGTGATTGCCTGCTGGAATGTGCTCGCTTCCCTCGACCCGATAATCCAGGCGGCAGGTCCAACGCAGCACGAGCAGGATTACCCTGGACCATACGCGCGCGAGCGCGAAGCGGCCGCGAAACGGCAGCAATAGCGATGCGAGCCAGAAGAAGATGCCGTAGAGGAAGGTCCAAAGCAGAAAGAAACCCGTGAACAGCAAACTGCCGAGCCACTGTCGCAGTCCCACGGGTCCTGGACCGGCGTGGCTCATCAGCCTGGCAGTCGCGAGAGGTCGGCGATACCACCAAACAGCGTGCGCAGCTGCAGCAGCAGCGCCACGCGATTGTCTCGCAGCGAGTGGTCCGGATCATTGACCATCACGCGGTCGAAGAAATGATCGACCGCTGGCTTGAGCGTGGCGAGCAGCTCGAGCGCGCCGGCGTACTGGCGCTCGGCAGTGGCCGCGAGCACCCGAGCGCGCAGCGCCTCGAGCGCGCCGTGCAGCGCGCGTTCGGGCTCTTCACGCAGGCGCTGCGGATCAACGTTCTGATTCACGCTGTCGGCAGATTTGCGCAGGATATTGGCGATGCGCTTGTTTGCGGCGGCGAGGCTCAGACCCTCGGGCCGCGCTATGAAGCGCGCGAGCGCCGAGAGGCGCGCGTCGAAATCCAGCAGCGAGCGCGGTCGTGTCGCCAGCACCGCATCGAACAACTCCGTCGTCACGCCATTGTCCGCGGCGCGCTCCAGATACTGCGCCCGCAATCGCTCGAGCAGAAAATCATAGATCTCCATGGCGCTGTCCGCGGCGCGCGGGTTCGCGTTGGCCACAGGCTGCAGCGCGGCGGCATGCTCGAGCAGCGCCACGAGGTCGAGCTCGAGCCGATGCTCGAGCACGATGCGCACGACACCGATCGCGGCGCGGCGCAGCCCGAATGGATCGCGCGTGCCACTGGGCTTGTGCCCGATCGCGAAAATGCCGGCCAGCGTATCGAGCTTGTCGGCCAGTGCCAGCGCATCCCCGAGCGCTGAGGCCGGCAGCGCATCACCGGCGCCACGGGGCAGATAGTGCTCACGGATCGCCTCCGCTACGGCGCCTGCCTCGCCGTCCGCCAGTGCGTAATAGCGGCCCATGACGCCCTGCAGTTCCGGAAACTCCCCGACCATTGCGGTCAGAAGATCGCATTTGCACAGCAGTGCGGCGCGCCGGCTGGCCGCAACGTCAGCGCCGATGCTCGCGGCAATCGCCGCGGCTAGCGCCTCGATGCGTGCCGTGCGCTGTGCCTGCGAGCCGAGCTGCGCCTGGAAGGTCACGGCGGCCAGATCGGTCAGACGCGCCGCCAGCGACTGCCTGCGATCCTGCTGCCAGAAGAACTCGGCATCGGCCAGGCGCGGGCGCACCACCCGCTCGTTGCCGGCACGGATCAGCTCCGGATTCGGGCTCTCAACGTTGCTGATCGTGATGAATCTGGGCAGCAGATTGCCGGCATTGTCCTCGAGCGCGAAGTAGCGTTGATGGTGCTGCAGCACTGCGATCAGCACTTCACGGGGCAGCCTCAGGAAACGCGCCTCGAATTGCCCGGCGATGGCCACGGGCCATTCGACCAGCGCCGTGACCTCCTCGAGCAGCGCCTCGGCGATCAGGGCGCGCCCCTCGAGCTGCGCGGCGAACGCCTCGACCTGCGCACGAATCGTATTGCGCCGCATCTCAAAGCCCGCGAGTACTTTGCCGCGTCTTTGCAGCAGCCGCTCGTACGTGCCCGGGGAGGCAATGCGCAGTGGTCCGGGTGCCATGAAGCGATGTCCGAAACTGCTGGTCCCGGCGTGAAGTCCCAGGATCGATGCGGGCACGAGCTCGGAGCCATAGAGCATGAGCAGCCAATGCACCGGGCGCACGAACAGCGCCTCGGACTCACCCCAACGCATGCGCCGCGGAATCGGCAATGCCTCGAGCGACTGCTGGACCAGCGCGGGCAGCAGACTGACCGCAGCGGCCCCCTGTTTGAGACCCTCGAAGCGCAGGTACTCGTTGCCCTTATCGTCGCGCTCGGTGCCGAGCGTCTCGAGTGTCACGCCCACGCTCTGAGCGAACGCGAGGCCGGCGCGGGTGGGGACGCCCGCGGCATCGAAGCTCGCGCGCAGCGATGGTCCACGGCGCACGATGCGCTGATCGGGCTGATGTGAGGCGAGGCGGCGAAGCAGCACGGCCAGGCGGCGCGGAGTCGCGAATGACTCGACCTCACCGAAGCGCAGCGCCGCCTGATGTGTGCGCGCGCGCAATTCCTCGGCAAACGCGAGTTCCAGCGTACGCAGAGCCTTCGGCGGCAACTCCTCGGTGCCGAGCTCGATCAGGAAGTCGCGCCGCTCAGCGCGGCGTGGCGCCGGTGACGGCGCCGTCATCGGCTCGCCTCAAGGGCGCCAGAGGACGTATCTGTCGGCTTGAGCAACGGGAACCCAAGCTGTTCGCGACTCGCGTAGTAGGCTTGCGCGACCGCGCGCGCGAGCGTGCGCACGCGCAGGATATAGCCGGCTCGCTCGGTGACCGATATCGCGCCGCGCGCCTCGAGCAGATTGAAGCAATGTGAAGCGCCCAGTACCTGCTCATAGGCGGGCAAGGGCAGCGCTGCGGCCAGCAGCGCGTTGCAGGCGCTCTCGTGCTCTTCGAAGTGTCGGGCCAACACCGCGGTGTCAGCGTACTCAAAATCGTACTTCGACTGCTCGACCTCGTTCTGATGGAACACATCGCCATAGGTAATGCGCCCGCGCGGGCCGTCGGTCCAGACCACATCGAAGACGCTCTCGACGCCCTGCAGATACATGGCCAGGCGCTCCAGGCCGTAGGTGATCTCGCCGCTTACCGGCCGGCACTCCAGGCCCCCGACCTGCTGAAAGTAGGTGAACTGCGTGATCTCCATGCCGTTGAGCCAGATTTCCCAGCCGAGGCCCCAGGCGCCGAGCGTTGGCGACTCCCAGTTGTCCTCAACCAGGCGTACGTCGTTGAGTCGTGTATCGAAGCCGAGGGCTCTGAGGCTATCGAGGTAGAGCTCGATCAGGTCGGGCGGGGAGGGCTTGATGATGACCTGGAACTGGTAATAGTGCTGCAGCCGGAAGGGGTTCTGCCCGTAACGGCCGTCGGCCGGCCGACGCGAAGGCTGCACATACGCGCCGCTCCAGGGCTCCGGACCTATGGCGCGCAGAAAGGTCGCCGTATGAAAGGTGCCCGCGCCGACCTCTTTGTCATAAGGCTGCAGAATCACGCAGCCGCAGCCGGACCAGAACTGCTGCAGCGTAAAGATCAATTGCTGGAACGTCCGCGGTTTGGGGCCGATCTTCTGGGTTTTCATCGAGTTCCGGGCGACTGGGCGCGACGCGCGAGTATAAGCGACGCAGACCAACACGCCCCCGGCGCGAATTGTTGCCCCTTGGCGGGGCGTTTGCGTACGATCATTGCGCAGCAAGCGGGCGGTGGGCGGTGCTTTGCACTATAATGGCGCACAAGCGGGTCCTTAGTGCCCGTCCATATTCCTAATCGACTGAATTCTTGGAAGATTCAAGCCATCGACGGCTTGGCACGCGGGCTGCATCCAGACCGGGTCCAGCCTAATAAAAAACTGTGTTCAGCGGAGGTGAGTCAAATGAGTGCCAGTGACGTCCTGCAATTGATCAAAGACAAAGAGGTGAAATGGGCGGATCTGCGCTTCACCGACACCCGTGGCAAGGAGCAGCACGTCAGCATCCCATCGCGCTACATCACGACGGAATTCTTCACCGAAGGCAAGATGTTCGATGGCTCCTCGATCGCCGGCTGGAAGGGGATCAATGAATCCGACATGATTCTGATGCCAGATGCTTCGACCGCCGTGCTTGACCCGTTTTTCGAGGATGCGACGGTCAATATCCGCTGCGATGTCGTCGAGCCCACGACCATGCAGGGCTATGAGCGCGATCCGCGCTCCCTTGGCAAGCGCGCCGAGGCCTATCTGAAGTCCACTGGCATCGCCGACAAGGCTCTGTTCGGACCCGAAAACGAGTTCTTCATATTCGACAGCGTGCGCTGGGACTCGAATCTGTTCAGCGCCAGCTACGAGATCGACTCGGTGCAGGGTTCCTGGAACTCCGACACGCGCTATGAGGAGGGCAACAAGGGGCATCGTCCAGGCGTCAAGGGCGGCTATTTCCCCGTGCCACCGGTCGATGGCTTCCAGGACATCCGGGCGGCGATGTGCAAGGCCTGCGAGGAGATGGGTCTCGTGGTCGAGGTGCATCACCACGAGGTCGCGACCGCAGGGCAGAGCGAGATCGGCATCGGCCCCAACACGCTGGTCAGAAAGGCTGACGAAGTCCAGATACTCAAATATGCGCTGCACAACGTGGGCGCGAGCTATGGCAAGAGCGTGACCTTCATGCCCAAGCCGCTGGTCGGGGACAACGGCAGCGGCATGCACGTGCACCAATCACTGGCGAAGGATGGCAAGAACGTTTTTGCCGGTGAGAAATATGCGGGATTGTCGGATACCTGCCTCTATTACATCGGCGGCATCATCAAGCATGCCAGGGCCATCAACGCGTTGACCAATCCCACCACCAACAGCTACAAGCGGCTGGTGCCGGGTTTCGAAGCCCCGGTCATGCTGGCGTACTCGGCGCGCAACCGTTCCGCCTCGATCCGGGTACCCTGGGTCTCCAGCCCCAAGGCTCGCCGCATCGAAGTGCGCTTTCCCGACGGCGCAACCAATCCCTATCTGGGGTTTGCGGCCATGTTGATGGCCGGCCTCGATGGCATCCAAAACAAAATCCATCCGGGCGAGCCGGCGGACAAGGATCTATACGATCTGGAGCCCGAGGAAGCGAAGAACATTCCGACCGTTTGTCACTCGCTCGACATGGCGCTCGAATATCTGGACAAGGATCGCGAGTTTCTCAAGCGCGGCGGCGTGTTCACGGATGACGTGATCGATTCCTATATCGCTCTGAAGATGCAGGAAGTCACGCGACTGCGCATGACGACGCATCCGGTCGAGTTCGATATGTACTACAGCGTCTGAGGTGAGCGTGGCGCGTGGCGCGGTAACCGCAGCGAAAATCTGCATCCGGTATCCCGAAACACACGCCTGTGCACGTGCTCCCCGTGGCGTTATGCTTACGCGGGATGTCGAAGATAGCGCAACGCATGCTGCTTGTGCTGGCCGCGCTCGCCGTGGCCAGCACCTGTCTGGCGCAGACCATGTACCGCTGGGTCGATGCCCAGGGGGTCGTGCATTACTCGGACACCCCGCAGCCCGGCGCTCAGGCGATTCCAGTGCCGAGCGCTCAGACTTATCGCGCGCCACCGGTCCCCGCGGCCCCCCCCGCCACGACGACCGCAGCGCCGGCAGCGCCCACCGGCTACCAGTCCTGTGCGATCACGCAGCCGGCTGCCGACGCCAATTTATTTGCTCCCGAAGCGCTCAATATCAGCGTTCAAGTGGTTCCCAGTCTGCACCCCGGCGATCAGCTCAGTGTCACGTTCGACGGCACGACGCTGCCCGCGAGCGCGAGTGGCGCGATGAATTTCGAGCTCTCCTCACCCGAACGCGGGACGCATACGATCACTGCCGTCGTGCTCAGTGCCGACGGCCAGACGCTGTGCAGCGCACCG
>JBEKWD010000186.1:0-5647 GCA_049513435.1 Steroidobacteraceae bacterium
GTGAACAGCTGATCCATGAAGGCGGCCGAGCTGCCGGCATTGGCGACCAGGGGGAAACTCGGCAGCCGATTCGCAATGGAGATTCCGATCTTGGCGCTGGCATCGTGCAAGTTCGCCTCGGCCTGGAGGACGTCCGGGCGCTGCTCCACAAGCATCGAGGGCAGGCTCACCGGCAGTTCGCCCGGCAATTCCAGACTCGACAGGTCGAATTTCTCCTCCGGCACCTGAGCCGGAAACCGGCCGGTGAGCGCCGCCAAAAGGTCGTGAAGCTGGGCCAGTTGCTTGACGAGCGGGGGAAGAGTTGCGGCGACTTGCGCGAGCTGAGATTCCTGCGCGGCCATATCGAGCCGGCTCGCATATCCTTTGGAAAATTGATACTTGAGAATCTCCAGGGCCTTGGTGTTGCTGTCGATGAGCCGCCGGGTCGCCTGCACCTGCCTCTGCAGCGAGCTCATTTGAATCGCCGTGACCACGACGTTGGCGGTGAGCGTCGTATACGTCGCGATCATCTGAAAACGCGCCTCCTGTTCCTGCGCTTTCAACGATTCCACGGTCCGGCGATTCAGGCCGAAAACGTCGGGAACGTACGAGACGGTCACCTCGGGGGTGAACAGGTTGTAGAGAAACGCGTTCGAGTTGAGCGCCGGCGCGATCTGGCCCGACTGCCGCTGCCGGGAGGCGGCGAAGCTTGCCGCGACGCTTGGATAGTAAACACCGCGTTGCGCGAGGACATTCTCTCTCGTCACCGATAGTGCCGCCCGCGCCGCCTTGAGGTCCGGATTGTTCTTGAGCGATCGCTCGATCAGCTCGGTGAGCGGGGCCGAATGGAACAGCGTCCACCATTCTCCGGAAATGTCGGTTCCTTGAGCGAAGCGCTGGGCGTCCCCTCGCGCGATTCCCGGGACCGCGGCCGTGGCCAAGACCGGAGGGGAGGTGAAAGCGGCGACATCGGGAGGCGCCGGCCTCCTGAAATTCGGGCCCACGGCGCAGCCGGGCAACAACAGGAGAAGGGTGGCCCCGATTAGGCGGAGTGGATGCGACGGTCGGCTCGGGCCTATACGAATCGGTGGGTCGGGAAGCACCGCGATGCCAGGATCCGTGGGCGATCGGGGCTGTGGATGCACGCTCATGGGAAAACGATTGTGGGCCAAAGCACAGACGATCGCCAGCGGTGCGGGCCGGCGGCCGCCGGCGGAGGCACCGGGATCGTGCATTGCATGGGCAAATCTTCCGTCCATCACTCTTATAATTGGGGTCATATCGGCGCCTTGATGTGAAGAAACATCAAGTTTTCGGATGGACGCTGGTTGCGATGGACATCGCCGTTGCAAACTTCAGTCGCTGGTCTTGCGGACTCGAAGCGGATAAAGACCCAGCTCGACTACCGCAAGCAGCTCCCGCTGCTCAGGGCCGTGTTCGGCGAAGTGCCGCCTGTCGAGATCAAAGCAAACTGTCCGCGCGCTTGCTTTGCCGATGATGCAAACTGCAATGGATCTGGCGCTGCTCACAGGCCTGCGACAAGGCGACCTCTTGCCATTGGAGAAGCGTCATCTAACCGATGAAGGGATCGACATCGTTACCGCCAACACTCACAAACGCCCGATCATCGAGTAGAGCCCAGAACTGCGGGGAGTCATCGAGCGGGCGTTCGACATCTCGTCCCGCGTGCGGCAATTCGTGATCTGCAATCGACAGGATAAGCGCTACACCAGCGACGACTTCAGGACAATCTGGGACCGACTCATGCGCCCGGCCGCGGAAACCAGGGCGATGGCCGAGCGCCTCACCGCTTCACCTTCCACGATATCCGGGCGAAGTCCCTGAGTGACGACACGGCCGCTGCGGCGACAGTCAGATCGGGCTGCAGCGACCTAAGGTGACCAACTCGATCTACCGGCGAAAACCCGTGCGAGGCCGCTTTGATAGGTCAACGCCGCAAGAATATTAGACACTGTCCAATAAGACAGCGCTGCTAGCAATCCGACTAAGGTTGTCCAATATTTTCGCGAAATTCGACCGCTTAATCCGCTGAATCACCGAGAAACCACGAGATAATATTGGACGCGCGAACCTGACCTTACCACGCACGAGTGCGACGACCGAGGGGTCGATCGGATCACAAGCCCTATGAGAAGCCTGCTGTCCCTTACTTTGGCGTGTGGTTTGCTCCTTTCGTTCAGGTCTATTGGTGCGGATGCTCGACTAATGGCGGACTCGAAAAGAGTCTCGACGCTGGAATCTCTCTATGCTGACGTCAGCGACGCCAACACCATCCTGGCCACCATCGATTCCGGCTTGCTCACCAGCTACCAAGGCGAGGACCGGGCAGCCTGGGCGCGGTTGTACGCCACGAAGCGGGCCGAGCTGGCCCGGCAACTTGAGGGGTTGCCCACCTCAGTACTATCGGGCAGAGACACCAGAGCCATCGCCGCTATCCGGAGGCAGCTGAAGGCCCTTACCGCCGACGGAGCGATCGTCAAGCCAGTCGCCAAATGTCAGGATTCGGCGCGCAAAGAAATTGCGTATCCCGATCTCAAATCTTCTCTCGTCGCCTGCTTCGTCGAAATCGGTAACGGGCTTAGCTTTGAGGGCGGCAAGATCAACCGGGTTTCCGCCCTCGACCTGTTGCATACAACCTCCGATCCTGACCGACGCAAGGCGGCTTTCTTAGCTTTCGTTCCGTTGTGGGAAGCCATCAACGGCAACAACGAGCCCGACAGCCCATATCGCCGCATGATCGCCGGGGCTGCCGCGGAAGCGACCAAAAGCGGCTCGGAAATCGACAACGCCGCCCGCGACGCAGGCATCGATCCGATAGAGGTCGAACGGTGGTTGGTTCAGATCCTGGACGCCTGGCGTGTTTCGAGCAGCGATGTCTTGGTCGAGCCGTGGGACCTCCGTTTCCAGGCGAGCGAGGCCGATCGCTTGCTCGCACCGTACATCCCATGGGAATCACTGCAGCCAATCACCCGGCGTTTCTACGGCGATCTGGGCGCTGATCTGGCGCAAATGGGAACGCTTTACGATCTTGCGCCCAGGCCGGACAAGGCGGCAGTGGCCTACACGGAATTTGTCACCCATGGACGCTTGGTGAACGGGGCCTGGAGGCCCACGGTGGCACGCGTGTCGGCGCAGTACGAGCGCGGGGGCCTGTCCATATTGAACGAGCTGATTCATGAGAACGGCCACGTGGTAAACATCACCGCGATTCATAATCGACCGGCCTTTGTGGACTGGCCGAGCGATCTGTTTGCCGAGGCCGTCGCCGACGTCCCCGCCTGGAGTACCTATGAGCCAGCCTGGCAGCGCCGCTACTTGGGCCATGAAGCGCCAGAGCAACTCTCGCTGCGGGCTTTGTATTCCGCCGTCGTGCTCGACGCGGCATGGTCTCTGTTTGAATTGCGCATGTTGCGCGTACCCAAGACCGACCCTAACGCGCTTTGGACGGAAATTACCAGCCACTATTTGCACGTAACGCCGCATCCGGAGTTTTCCTGGTGGGCGGTGCGAGTGCAGTTGGCGGACCTCCCTGGCTATATGGTGAACTACGGTTTCGGGGCGATTCTCACCGCCGAGATGCGGCAGCAAATCGCAGAGGCTCTAGGCACTTTCGACACGGGAGATTCCCGCTGGTATGCCTGGGTCTCCGAACACCTACTGCGGTATGGCTCAGAGCGTGACACTCGTACCTTGATGCAGGATTTCCTGGGCCGTCCGGTGTCGCCTCAGGCGCTTCTCAGACAGATTCACCGCTTGACGCCCGTGGGAGGCGAAATGGTCACGACCGCTGGACAGGAAGTTCGCGACCAGCCGTGAATGGTGGCCAGGGAGACCCTTCAATAGATCGAATACGATTTTCCTGCGATTCGCATTTTATTTTTTCTAGATTTTTAGTTGTCCCCAAAACGTCACCTGCTGACGAAACGCCTTAAATTAAGGCGTTTCACGCTTGAGAACGACTAGCTACTCTGAAGCACTCCGCCACTGGATGATACCGTAGATTCGATTTCGCGCAAATTCAAACTACCCACCGCCTCACCGCGAATCGATCGTATAGCCGAGCGACTTGTATCCCGTCTCGCGCCTCGCCGCCATTCGTGCGAGCACGGGTACTGCTCTGTCTACATAGTCATAGACGATGACTTCTCGCTTACCGTCATGGTCACGGTGCAGCCGCCCGACGTACTGCGCCAGCGTACCCTTCCATGATACGGGCATCACAAGAAACAACGTGTCGAGACGCGAATCGTCGAACCCTTCGCCCAAATATCGGCCGGTTGCCAGGACCAGGCGTTCCGCATTCGCCGAAGCTCGTAATCCCGCCTGGGCCTCACGGAGCTCCGCCGATTTCAGTCCGCCGTGAAGCACGACGAGATTGCGAGTAAAACGCTCGAACCGTGTGCGCAGCGCTTCCACGTGATCGCGTCTCTCGGTTAGGATCAATGGACTTCGTCCCGCTTCTAGTGTGGTCAAGACATCATCAAAGATCGCCGAGTTGCGTGCCTCATCTCGCCCAATTGCAGAATAGATCGCCGGCATTGAAGGTGGGGTACCCTCCAACTCTGCCGGTAGCGTGAACGTGGTGTCACGAATTCGCACTTTGTGCAGAAAGCCCCTCCTGAGCGCCTGGGATCTTGGGTCAACCCGATGGCGAATTGGGCCACACTGCATGAAGATGACGGGTTGATGTCCGTCCTTGCGGGCGACCGTCGCGGACAATCCGAGCCAGTAATACGCTTTCGATCGTCGCGCCACAGACTCAAAGCTGGTGGCCGATAGGTGATGGCATTCGTCGACCACGATTTGGCCATACCCGGCCAAAGGATCCGAGCCCTTACCCTTAAGTGATAGGCTCTGCAGCAGCGCAATGTCGATTCGCCCTGTGGGCTTTCGGCGACCTCCGCCGATCGTACCGATCGATTCCGGTGAAAGTGAAAGAAACTGCTGCAATCGCTCAGCCCACTGCTTCAACAACTCCTTGCGATGGACCAATACCAGCGTGGAAGTCCGCCGATGCGCGATCAAAGCCGCGGCGACGACCGTCTTTCCAAACGCGGTTGTGGCCGCCAACACCCCACTGTCATGCTGCGACAAGGCGGCGACCGCCGCTTGTTGCTCTGGCCGAAGCGTGCCCAGGAATCGGCATTCCAATTCCGCGCCGCGTTCGCGAAGGTCCTCGACGTCCGCTTCTACACGATGACTGCGAAGGAGCTCGAGCAAATCTTCCAGGCATCCTCGTGGCAGCGCGAGGTGCTTTTGGTGTAATACCGCACAGGAGATGATCCTTGGTTTGTCGTAAGTGGACCGACGCATCGCCTGGGCCTGATAGAACTCGGGGTTTTGAAACGCCGCCAGCCGAATGAGCCGCGCGACCATCGTTGAGGGTAGGGGCCGTACGATCGACGTAGATGTCATCCGCCATGGTGATCTTGACGCGGTCTGGCAATGGCTCGCTTATTCGCGGCTGGCACTGCCGTCGAAATGGGGATTGGTTCCACGGCTCGTCGCCGTTCTCATCGGCGATCGGCATTCTTACAGCCAGCACTCGATCACTCGCCGCCGCCGCGCCGACAATGGAATAGGCCTCCTCTGGCGTCAGACGGCGGAGGTTCGCAAGAAACGCCCATTGGTCCCGATAGGCATGCAA
>JBEKWD010000187.1:0-5642 GCA_049513435.1 Steroidobacteraceae bacterium
GGCCTGGCGTTGCGCTGCCGCGAGCGGCGCGGCGATCGGGGCATCGTCCTGCGGCGCGAGCAGATAAACATCCGCGTTCAGCAGGTAGGCAGCGGCCGGATCGAGCGCCACATTGAGCTCGCCCGCGCGCGGATTATTCAGATTGCGCAGCAGGTTCAGGGAAGCAAACGTGCAGAAGGAAAACCCATCCGCGACGTTCGCGGCGTAGATGTTGCGCTCGATGCTGTGGATAGTGCGGGGCAGCGCGCGCGCCAGTCCGAAGAATACGATGGCGACCCGCATTGAGCGTTACCCCATAAAAAAAGGCCCGGGACTAGCCCGGGCCCTTCAGTGCGTTCAATGCGTTGCGAGCCGCTTACCAGCGGCCGCCACCACCACCACCGCCGCCACCACCACCGCCATTGCCGCCGCGGAAGCCACCGCCGCCGCCGCCAGGTCGCCCACCGCCGCCAGTGCGTGGCTTGTCCTGAGCCTCATTGACCCGCAGTGGCCGCCCGTTCATCGAATAGCCGTTCAGACTCTGGATCGCACGAGCGGCATCGGCCTGGCTCATCTCGACGAATCCAAAACCACGCGGACGACCGGTCTCGCGATCGGTCGGCAGCGACACGGCCTCCACAGTCCCATGCTGTGCGAACAACGTTCGCACGTCGGCCTCACTGGCCGTGAACGGTAGATTACCTACATAAATCTTCGCCATAAAAGTCACACTCTCCAGAACAGTTTGACCCTAGAGGGTCACACATGGCAGGAGCAACAACGAGGTCAGGGAGAGAGCGTCTCACGAGCCTGCGAAACGTAGATCCTGTCACCCTGATCGCAGGCAGTTCGGCTCGACGATCGAAACACGGACGCTCGACGATCGAGAGCTATCGTAGCACAAATGCCTGAAATACAAGCCGCAAAAGGAATGTAATACTTATGGGAACGGCTCATACCAGCCCTGCATAGCATTACCACTTTATGACCAACGATGAACCCGAGCGCCTGACGTTTCCTTGCGATTATCCGGTCAAGGTCATGGTGCGGGCCGAGCCGGGCGTGCGCTCTCGTGTGGATGCGATCGTCGCCAGCACGGCCGGACCGCTGGATCTGTCGAAGGTCACCGAGCGCAGCTCCGCCCAGGATCACTTTATCGGGATTACTTATGTCATCCGTGCCACGGGCGAGGCGCAGATCGCGGCGCTGTTCGCCGCGCTCAAGTTGTGCCCGCAGGTTCTGCTGGTGCTCTAAGCGCGACGAAGTCGCCGTCAAAAAAACCCGTGTCCTCCCCCGCCGCGCGCAGCCGCGCCGACACGGCGATCCTCGCCTTGCCTCGCCGCGCCAGCGTGCGCAGGAACTGCGGCCAGAGCGCGGCCTGCGTGAGGAAGGCGCGCGCGATGAAGTCCGCCGCCATCGGGCGTGTGAAAGTCATGGTGTTGCGCTGTATGACAACGCGCACGCCGCGTGAAGACAGACCTTGATCCGTCAGACGGCTACACAACAGCCCCCAGCAGGCGAGCATCGCCAGTGCGCTGGCGCTGCCGCCGAACACGCTGGCCTGATGGTTCAGATTGGGCGCGAGCGGCGCACGCATCACGACTACCTCGTCGCTCGACTCAAGCACCACGGCCTGCATCGCGCGCGCGAGCGGAATGTGCGCATGCAGGTAGGCTTCGAGCGCCTCCGGCGACACTAGTGGCGCAATCTCATGCCCGTGAGCCGGGGCGCCGCAACAGCGCGCTCGCCGCCAGGTTGAACAATCCCAGCAGCAATCCGCCCAGCAGCGCCGATTTGAATCCATCCACGCTGAATCCAGGCACGATCGCAGCGGTCAGCATCAGCATCAGTGCATTGATGACGATCAGAAACAGGCCCAGCGTCAGAATGGTCACCGGTAAGGTCACGATGATGAGAATCGGGCGCACGAGAAAGTTCACGACGCCGAGCACCAGCGCGGCGAGCAGCGCCGAGCCGAATCCGCCCAGATGAATGCCAGCCACGATGTAGCTGACCAGCCATAGCAGCAGTGCGCTGACCACCAGATGCAACGCCAGAGCTCTCATGGCACAGAGCGCGACTCGTGCACGGCTGCCGCGAGCCTCTTCTCCAGCTGCACCGCATCGATCAGACCTCGATAGTATCGTGACACCCGACCACACTGCGCATAGCCGTGCTGGCAATAAAACGCAATCGCACGCGGATTGTCAGCACGCGCTTCCACGTGGATGCGCTCGATGCCGGCGACGCGCGCGGGCTGCTCGAGCCAGTCGATGAGCCGCGCCCCGAGACCGCGCTGCCGGCAGTCCGGATGCACCGCCAGCAGCGCCAGGTGCGCGCTGAACTCGCCATACTGCATGATGCCGAAGCCGATGATGGCGCCGTGAGCGCCAATCGCGATCGCGTTACTGCACGGATCGCCGATCGCCGCGCGCACGCGCCCGGTGGTCCAGCTCCAGCCGAGGCCATGCTCGATACAGTCGCGCGACATCTCCGCGATGGCGTGCGCATCCTGGGCGGTGGCGAACCGAATCAAGGGGATTGATAACACGGCGTCTGCATTGTGTCGCAATTACTCTGCGCGCGCGACGCGATTTATACGGCGTGCAAATTGTTGACATCGGCGCCCACGAGCCAGAAGTGCGCCAGTGCCCAGAAAGCGAGCAAGGACACGACCACGGCGATGATCGTCAGACCCAGAGCGCCGGCCACCGAGGTGCCGAGCAAATAGCGAATCGCGATGATAAAGCCCAGAAATGCCGCGAGCGGGCCACCGATATAGCCGCCGATGAGGCGTGCCGCGAGCTCCCCTGCCACCACACCGATCACGGCGGCGAGGCCACACCAGAGTATCCCCTTGCGCTTCGCATCGGCCAGATGCGCGCCGACTTTGATCGGGATCGCCACCAGGATAATCAGCGCCAGCAATATTGCGAGCGTCCCCAACAGGCCGGCTGAAAACTGCGCTGCCCTCATGCGTTGCCGTGCGTAGCCAGCCGCGAGAGCAATACCGGTGCAAACCCGGCAGCCACCTCCGCGACATCGTCCGGGCCGCCGAGGGCGGCCAGTTGGGTCATCTGCAGGCCGGCATGGCCGCACGGATTGATGCGCTGAAAGGGCTCCAGATCCATGTGGATGTTGAAGGCGAGGCCGTGATAGCTGCCGGCGCGCCGCACGCGCAGCCCGACGCTGGCGAGTTTGCGCCCCTCGACGTACACGCCCGGTGCATCGGGGCGGCACTGCGCCTGAATACCCATGGGTGCCACATAGTCGATGACGCTGCGCTCCAGAGCGGACAGCAGCGCGCGCACCCCGAGCCCGGCGCGGCGCATGTCGATCAGCGCATAGACGACGAGCTGTCCGGGGGCGTGGTAGGTCACCTGCCCGCCTCGATCGATCTGCAGCACCGGAATTTCCCCGGGCGCGAGCAGGTGCGAGCGATCCGCGTTCATGCCGAGGGTGAATACCGGCTCGTGCTCGAGCAGCCAGATTTCATCCGGGCAGTGCGCATCGCGCTGCTCGGTGAAGCGCTGCATTGCGCGCCAGGTTGGCTCATAGGCGACACGGCCGAGCCATCGCACCTGCGCCGCGTGCTGCGCGAGCATCACGGGTAGCCGCGCCCGGCCGCGGCCGGCACTGTAAGCCCGACGTTGTTGCGCGCGAGCGCCTGCTCGGCGCGATAGCTCGAGCGTACCAACGGACCGGAGACGCATTCACGAAATCCGCGCTCCAGGCCCCAGCCGCGATAAATCTCGAACTGTTCGGGCGTGACATAGCGCTCCACGCGCAGATGGTGCGCGGTCGGCCGCAGATACTGGCCGAGCGTGAGGATATCGACGCCCGCCGCGCGCAGATCGTCCATGCACTCGGCGATTTCCGTCTCGCTCTCGCCCAGTCCGAGCATGAGGCTGCTCTTCGTGAGCACCTGCGCGCGTTGGCCCTTGGCCATTGCGAGCACGGCCAGCGTCTGGGCGTAGCCCGCGCGCGGGTCACGCACCGGATGCGTGAGCCGGCGCACGGTCTCAAGGTTCTGCGCAAACACATCCGGACCGGATTGCACCACGGTGTGCACGTCGCGCGCGACGCCTTGAAAGTCCGGCGTCAGTGCCTCCACTGCCGTGCCCGGACTGCGCTGCTTGATTGCGCGTATGCACTTCGCGTAATGCGCGGCGCCGCCGTCAGCCAGATCATCGCGGTTGACCGAAGTCAGCACCACGTACTTGAGCCGCAACAGCGCGACGCTCTCGGCCAGGTTGGCCGGCTCGGCGGCATCAAGCCAGCCGCGCGGGTTGCCGGTGTCGACCGCGCAGAAGCGGCAGGCGCGCGTGCATACGGCGCCCATCAGCATGATCGTGGCGGTGCCGGCGTTCCAGCACTCGCCGATGTTCGGGCACTTGGCCTCCTCGCACACGGTCGCGAGTCGGTGCTCGCGCACCGTGCGGCGCACGAACTCGTAGCCGTGCCCGGCCGCAAGCGGCGCGCGCAGCCAGCGCGGCTTACCCAGCAGTGCGTCGCGATCGACACTGCCGTGCGCTTTGATGCCGTCCTTGATCGCGCTGAAACCCTGCGCGGTTCGATACTTCTCGCCGCTGCGCACTGCCGGCGCGGCGGCGCTCGACGCCGTCGAAGCGCCAGCACGCGCGCTCGCATCGCTGATGATCGCAATGCCTTGGAAGCTGCTCATGGGGTCAGGCATGGGTGGTAAGCGCGCCCGCAAGGCGCAGGGCTGATTTTAGCGGATTGCCGGCGCCGGTGCCGCCCTTCGGCACTCAGCCCAGGGCGGCCAGGCGCTCGGGCGTGCCCACATCGCTCCACTGGCCCAAGTAGAGTTGACCACGCAGGCGCCCGGCCGCGCTGGCCCGCTGCAGCAGTGGCAACAGTGGAAAGCGACCGGGCTTACAGCCGTGGAAGAGCTCCGGGCGATACAGCCCGATACCCGAATAGGTCCAGCGCGGAGTGCCCTGCGCGAGCACCTGGCCCTGCTCGAGCGCAAAGTCGCCGTCGGGGACGTGCGCGGGATTGGGTACCAGCAGCAATTGCGCCCACGCGTCGGGCTCGATATGTAGTGCTGCGAAATCAAAATCCGTATAGACGTCGCCGTTGACGACCAGAAACGGCGCGCTGCCGAGCCAGGGCAGCGCCCGCAATATGCCGCCGCCGGTCTCCAACGCCTCGGCGCCCTCGTCGCTGTAGTGGATCACCAGGCCCCAGGCGCTGCCGTCACCCAGCACGGCGCGCAGCCGTTCACCGAGCCAGGCGAGGTTGATGACCACTTCGCGCACGCCGCTGCGCGCCAGGCGCTCCAGATGACGCACGATCAGCGGCTGACCGCGCACGTTCAACAATGCCTTCGGTGTGTGATCGGTCAGCGGCCGCATGCGCTCGCCGCGTCCGGCGGCCAGCACCATGGCGCGCTCGGCTACGCCAGGGCTGCTCGCCGAGCGCTCCTGGCTCAAGCGCTCGCCCCGGACAGCGCACGAGCATTGGCGTGCGGCAATTGCGGTGCCAGCCGCGAGTCCACCCAAAGCGAGAATTCCCGCAGCTCCTCGAAGCCGCGCGCGGCCTCGCGCACATAGCACAGCGTGCGCGCCAGATCGCCGAGGTAGCCGCTCTTGCCATCGCGGTACCACAGTCGCGCGAAGATGCCCAGAACCTTGATGTGC
>JBEKWD010000188.1:0-5626 GCA_049513435.1 Steroidobacteraceae bacterium
AGTCCACTTTTAGGAACGCAAGGAAGGAATCGCTTGCCTCCACTGCTTTGTTCAGCCACTGCAAACTCTTTGTGCGTATCATATAGCTAACCAAGAATTACAAACCTGTCGTTGAGGGCTAAGCGAATGAAAACTATTGACTCAAGCTACGTTGTCATTGGCGCATTGTGGTTGCTGGTTGGCTTGATCCTCGGGATCGTTATGGGAGCCAGCCATAATTTTCAGTTCATGCCGCTCCATGCCCATATCAACCTTGTCGGTTTCGCTTGCCATTCAATATTCGGGCTGGTTTATCGGCAATGGCCTGCGACTAAAGCCTCGCGCCTCGCTTCGCTCCAGTTCTGGATATTTGTACTAGCTACACCAATCACGCTGATCGGTCTCTATTTCACGCTGAGCGGGGGCCCGGAACTGCCGACAATCATCGGCTCGCTTGGACTGCTGCTTGGAGCTGTCTTATTTTTCGTCGTGATATGGAGAGCCCGTAACGCGAATTGACCGCTCATGATGCAGATCCGGGTAATCATCAATTCAGTACGCAACGGATGGCAGCCAAGCGCCTTCGGGCCGGTTATACAGACCGATGGTCATCAGCGTCATCGTCTGGGTGATGCGAAGGCCCTCCGCGAGACACCACCGCATCAACTCGCCGTTGCGCGCCGGGACCAGAAAGCCAGGCCCTGGGAAGGAGCCCGAGGCTCCTATGAGTGCCTTGATGTCATCGTCTGTCTCGCCCACCGCGTGGCCGAAAAACGCGATAGAGGTCGCATAGCCGGTCACGCGGCCGGCACGCTCCACGACCCAAGCCGCGCCTCGAACAATCGTATCGGTCAGTTCGCCGCCTCGCTCGTGCCCATGCACACGAAAGCACAGTTGGTTACAGGCGGAAAGATCACTCCTGGTCGCAGGACGCACCGCATGGCCGGCTACGGCCTTGCGTACCGCAGGCCCTTGCAGACAGGCCAACGGCTCGCGCACCTCAAAGCCCAGCTTGAGATAGAGAGCCAGGGTACGGTTGTGGTAGCCGGCCTGAACCAGCCGTATGCCCGCGACGCCTCGCTGTTGTGAGCGCTGCATGAGCGCTTGCATAAGTGCGCGGCCGGCCCCCTCGTTCTGTAGCGATGGATCGACCGTGACAGGACCGATGCCGCTTATTGGATTGCGCTCGTCAAGAAAGCCGCTGCCGACGATGGTTCCATCGATCTCGGCCACTACATTGAAAAAACCTTCATGGTCGATCAATGCGGTGAGCAAATCAGCGGTTATTTCCGGGCTGGGGAAATCGGGCGGGAAGTTATGCGATTCGGCGATGGCTTTGAATGCGCGGTAACAAATTCTGCCAACCGCGGGGCCGTCTGCCGTCTCCCCTTTGCGCAGAAGTATGGCCATTCTGGGGCTCTCCTTGATCTGGCAGATTTGGGCAATGTTCGTCTGCCCAATCTGACTTGGATCTGCTAAAGAATTAGGCGTGATCCTGGTACAAATTCCCCCAAGCGATATGCGGCGCCAGCTTGTCGAAGTTTGATGTATCAATGAACCGTTGCGGCAGTTCCGCCTTGCAGGCTTGAATGTATTGCTGAATGGCGCCCAACACTTCTCCTGTCCCGCAGGGCTGTGCGATGTCGATCTCGGGTGCGAGTTTCAAAGTTTTGTATTCGAACGTCTTCGTTCGTGTTCTAACAATCCGCTTCCTATCGACAGCGAAGTACTCGCCTCGAATTTGACTACCGAGAAAATGAAGTCTTATGTAGCCGATGATTTCGTTGAACTCCCAACCGCCGTACTTTTCCGTAAGATGGTTGCGAAATGCGTCGTTAATGCGAGGCGTCGCCTTTTCGCGTTGCTGCAGATCCGGTTCCTCGGCGGTGTCGGTGCGAAAGATGATGCGTTTAATGTATGCGTCTCGTTCCGCATAGTATTGCTCCGCCGAAAGACGGTAGACAGGCAGATCAAAGAAGTACCGCGATGCCACTTTATTTTCGCCAAGCGAAGGGATCGATGCCAGAATAGCGCTTTGACAAGGATAACGGATAGTTAACAGGGGTGCGCCCAAGACTGACAGGGACAATCGAACGCTCCACGTCCTGGGCCGACGCTAGGTTTTCCCTTAATGACGAGGCCCACAATTTTCGCGTCAAGGGGGTGGGGATGAAAGCGTTTTTCCTGGCGCTGGCGATGAGCGCGGCCTTAACCGGTGCGGCGTGGGCCGCCGACTATTCCGGCACTTGGGAAGTGGGCGTGCGCGAAGCCGGCGCCAAGAATTTCTACCTGCCCATGACCGACGGGCGGCTGGTGATCGAGACCGGCAGCCGTGCCGCTCACTATGACCGGCTGAATTTCACTGCCAGCGAGCAAGCCGACGGGCTGCACCTGACCTGCATGAACGGCACGCGGTCGTGCGGCGCGCTGGTGCTGCACCTGGCAGGCGGCAGGCTGACCGGTGCGGGCACGCTGGCGGACGCCGACGGGCTGATGCGTCCGGTGACGCTGGATGGCGCACATCCCGCGCCGCGCCGCGCCCCGCGTGTGATCGACTATGAGCCGACGGAATTCCACAATTTCTATTCGCCCGACCTGAAGCCGGTGCTACACCTGCAGCCCGGCGACACGGTGCGCACGCGCACCCTCGATAGCCGCGGCTATGACCGCGACGGCACCCCGCGCGCACCGCGCGGCAACCCGCTGATCGGCGCCTTCTACATTGACGGTGCCATGCCTGGTGACACGCTGGTCATCCATCTCGACCGGGTGCGCACCAACCGCGACAGCGCCTACCAGGCCGATCTGGTCGCCAACAACGCGCTGGAGACCGGCTATCTGCATGGCATCGCAAATCTCAGCAGCGGCTTCAACCGCTGGCGGATCGACGCCGGCGCCGGCACCGCCAGCCTGGAGGGAGCCAACGGCAAGCTCAGCGGCTACACGGTGAAGCTGTCGCCCATGCTGGGCTGCATCGGCGTGGCGCCGCCACGCGACGAGGTGCTGGGCAGTGGCCATCTCGGTTCCTTCGGCGGCAACATGGATTCGCCGGAAGTGAAGGAAGGCGTCACTCTCTACCTGCCGGTGTTCCAGCCCGGCGCGCTACTGCTCCTGGGTGACGGTCATGCGCTGCAGGGTGATGGTGAGCTGCCAGGCCAGGGGCTGGAAACCTCGCTGGACGTCACTTTCCGCGTTGACGTCATTGCCGGCCGCTCGCTGGGCCAGCCGCGGGTGGAAAGCGCCGATGCGATGATGGTCATGGGCACAGGCGGCAGCCTCGACGCCGCCATGAAAAGCGCCACCACCCAGATGAGTCGCTGGCTGCAGGATACCTACGGCCTCACGCCCCATGACGTCGCCCCGATCCTGGGCACGGCGATGCAGTATGAAATCGCCGAGGTGGTGGATTCGGAATACAATGTTGTCGCCAAGATCAGCAAGGAAACACTGGCGAAAATTCACCAGTAGCCAGCGCCGAGGATAGTCCGATGAAGCCGCCCTTCGCCCTGGCCCTGCTGCTTCTACTCGCGGCGCTGCCTCTGAGCGCGCAGACCACCCACCCCACGCCGACGCCGGAGGATCTGCGCGCCAACGATCCGAAGGTGCCCGACGCTTATGCGATCAGCGGCCACTTCTCCCGCATCGTGGTGATGCGGATGAAATACCAGACCGACCTCTTGCACGGCATGGAGAAGCTGGTGAAGGAACAAAACATCCGCAACGGGGTGATCCTGTCGGGCATCGGCTCGCTGCGCGGCTATAAAGTCCACAGCGTCTCCAGCCGCGACCTGCCGCCTTCCGATACCTATTTGACGAACCCCGAGGCGCCGGCCAACCTCAACGGCATGAATGGCTATATCGTGGACGGCGCCATCCATGCGCACATCATCATGGCAGTGAACGATGGCCGCGACACGGTGTCGGGCCATCTGGAGCCGGGCTGCGAGGTGTTGACCTTCGCCATCGTCACGGTGGGAGTGCTCGATGTGCCGCTGGGTCGGGTGCAGGAACAGAATTACCGCTGATCAATCGCCTCAGGGACGCACCACGAGGAGCGCGTCAGAAACGTGCGAATTGCAGCTGAGCACGCCAATGGCAAGCCGGGGCTTTCTACTGTTCAGCGCGGGCCTGGTAGGCCCCGAAAGGGCTCGAGGTCGGCGGTGGATCGATTGCTACTGTAACGCGGGCGAAGCGACCCAGCGCCGGGCCGCCTTTTACCCGCTCTAACGCCACGGTAAAGGTGCGAGGGCCGCGCAGTTCCAATGTCGCGGCAGTGTTGATCAGCGGAATGAACAGGGTGCGGACCGCTTGTCCTTCAATAAACCTGACCACCTGGGGTTCTATCTGTTGATAGTCAACACCAGGTCGCGCAGTACCGCGCTCCACTCGCCACAAGAATGCTGCGCGACTTCTTGTGGCTGGCAGCCGCTTCACAGAGATCGCGACCAGCGACTGCGCTGCGCTCGCGTGGATCGTCGACGCATCGAATGAAATGACCCCGGAATCGTGAAGCAAAGGTCTTGTTTCCGGCAATGCTTCGGATTGGGCAGGAACTGTCGCGATCAGTTCCGGAGGCATGATCGAAGCCTCGGGCGGTGATTCAGGTGCACGGATCACGTCTCGGTGCGTGCCGACACGGTACAAAGCAGCGGTGCCCACAATCGCAAAGACCAGAGCAATCAATCTCACGAGCGGCTGGGTGTGTCGATAAGAGCTGCGAGCACCGCCGAATCTATCACCAATTGGGGCGAGTGCCGCCGCTGCGATTGCAGCCCCGTTGGTTTTTGTTAAGCTCCGTGCTCTAAGACGGATCTTCTTGAAGAAGCCGGGCGACGTCGAACGCGATGCCCTATCGGCGGCATGCGTGACTAACACTGGATAACGCGTCGCGTCGACGTTGTCGCTTGTTGGTGTTGGGGTGCTCGACACATCGGCGCGGTGACGCCGGTCAGCGTCGATCAAATCGTCCAGGAACTGCCTTACTGACGGCTGTCGCCGCTCGCGCGCAGCAGACAAACCGCGTTCGACGACCGCGAAAACTTCGGTGGGAATCGCGCGCACGTAGGTTGGAGCCGACTTCGCTCGACCGTCCTCGAACGATGGCCGTCCACCAAATGGGTGCCGGCCCCCACTAAGAATGTGGTAGCTCAGGTACGCGAGACTATAAACATCGTCGCGCCGCTCGGCACTTTTGCCAGCAAGTATTTGCGGGCTCGCGTACAAAGGAGTGGCGGCAAGACTTGGATCCGATCGCGCAGCGAGAAGACTGCCGGGACTGAGCGCCGACCCGAAATCTATTAGCTTTGCCGTGCCATCGTCAGTCACCATGACGTTTGTAGGTTTGAGGTCCCCGTGAAGGATGCCCAATGAGTGTGCGTACTCGAGCGCTTCGCCGCATGCACCAATAATTCGCAGTGCATTCGCATGGCTACCTGGCGTCTCCATCCAGGTCTTCACGGTCTGACCCGCGACTAGCTCCATGCTTATGAACCAGACGTCACCGTCGCAATCGAAGTCGAACACTCGGACTATGCCTGGGTGTGATAGGCCTTGCATCTGCTGAAACTCGCGCTTCAGACGCGTAAGCGCCCGCGGATCGGCACACCGCGCGGGACGCAACAATTTTATGGCAAGCAAATTGGCCGCC
>JBEKWD010000189.1:0-7023 GCA_049513435.1 Steroidobacteraceae bacterium
TACGCGTTGTTGACCCCGGGTATCTCAACCGGGTACTGAAAGCCCAGGAACAGGCCCGCGCGCGCGCGCTCTTCGGGGGCCAGCGTGAGCAGATCACGGCCCTCAAAACTCGCGCTGCCGCCGGTGATCTCATAGCCCGGCCGGCCCGCGAGCACAAAGGCCAGCGTGCTCTTGCCCGAACCGTTGGGTCCCATGAGCGCATGCACCTCACCGGCGCGCACGCTCAGCGAGACTCCCTTGAGCACCGCCTGACCGCCCACCCGCACGTGCAGATCGCGCACCTCGAGCAATGGTGCGCCTGGCGTCGTGTCGCTCACCCGACCGCTCCTTCGAGACTCACGGCCAGAAGGGCCTGAGCTTCTACTGCAAATTCCATTGGTAACTCTTTGAATACTGAGCGACAAAATCCGCTGACGATCATGTTGACGGCGTCCTCGGAGGAGATTCCACGCTGCCGGCAGTAAAACAATTGCTCCTCGCTGATGCGCGAGGTACTGGCCTCATGCTCGACGATCGCGCTCGGGTTGCGCACTTCCAGGTACGGGAAGGTGTGCGCGCCGCAATGCTCGTTCATGAGCAGCGAATCACACTGCGTGAAATTTCGCGCGCCGGTCGCCGAGGGCATGATCTTGACCAGTCCGCGGTAAGCGTTCTGACCGTGGCCGGCTGAAATGCCCTTCGAGATGATCGTGCTGCGCGTGTTGGCGCCGATATGAATCATCTTGGTGCCGGTATCGGCCTGTTGATAGTGGTTGGTCGTGGCCACGGAATAAAACTCGCCGATCGAGTTTTCCCCGCGCAGTATGCAGCTCGGGTATTTCCAGGTGATCGCCGAGCCGGTCTCCACCTGCGTCCAGGAGATGCGGGCATTGCGACCGCGACACTCGCCACGCTTGGTGACGAAATTAAAGATGCCGCCACGACCCTGCTCGTCGCCCGGGTACCAGTTCTGTACGGTCGAGTATTTGATCTGTGCATCGTCGAGCGCGATGAGCTCCACGACCGCCGCGTGCAACTGGTTCTCATCACGCATCGGCGCGGTGCAGCCTTCCAGGTAACTCACGTAGCTGCCCGCATCGGCGATGATCAGCGTGCGCTCGAACTGACCGGTATTGGCCGCGTTGATGCGAAAATAGGTCGACAGCTCCATCGGGCAGCGCACCCCGGGGGGTACATAGACGAATGAGCCGTCGCTGAATACCGCAGAGTTCAGCGTCGCATAGAAATTATCGGTGTAGGGCACGACAGTTCCGAGGTATTGCTCGATCAGTGCCGGTTGGCGCTGCACGGCTTCGGAGAAGGCGCAGAACACGACGCCGGCGGCCGCAAGCTTCTCCTTGAAGGTCGTCGCAACCGAGACGCTGTCGAATACCGCATCGACGGCGACCCCGGCGAGGCGCGCGCGCTCGTGCAACGGCACGCCGAGCCGATCGTAGGTCGCCAGCAGTTTTGGATCGACGTCGGCCAGGCTCTTGGGCGCATCGCCGTTGCGCCTGGGCGCCGAATAATAAGAGATGGCCGCGTAGTCGATGGGTGCGTAGCGCAGCTGCGCCCAATGTGGCTCGCGCATGCCGTACCAGTGGCGCAGCGCCTTGAGGCGCCAGTCGAGCAGGAACTGCGGCTCGCGCTTCTTGCGCGAGATCAGGCGCACGACATCTTCATCCAATCCCGGCGCGACCGTGTCGGCGTCGATGTCGGTGACGAAGCCGTGCTGGTAACTGCGCTTGACCAGCGCGTCGAGATCGACCGTGCTCATACGGGCTCCCGCTTGATGACGCGGCCTGCAATGCGGCCGAAATCCACCGGAATGCCGCGATCGAGCGCCGAGTAGCGGTTGGAAGCTGAGGACAGCCCGGCGAGCTCCAGCAGCGTGATTTCCTGCAGCGAGCGTCGGATCGCGAGATTCACGCGCTGCCAGGCATGGCCGACGCGGCAAGTGCGCTCGATCACGCATTGGCTTGCCGCACTCGCGCATTCAGTGAGCGCGACCGGTCCATCGAGCGCGTCGAGAATTTGCGCCGCGGTGATTTCCGCGGGGGGCCGTGCGAGCAGATATCCGCCAGCCGAGCCGCGCGTAGAGAGCACCAATCCCTGCCGATGCATCAGCTTGAGCAATTTGGAGACCGTGGGGCCGGCCAGGTGCGTTTCTGCGGCGATCTGGCCCGCGGTGAAGCGCCGTGCCGGCTCGGCCGCGAGCCGCGCGAGGATCACAGTAGCGTAGTCGGTCAATTTGCTGATTCGCAGCATAAGTCGCCCCTCAAAGTAGGACTAGTTTAGTGCCATATGGATCAAATGAGAAGTGCGCTCCCCCGCTGCGCAGGCATTCAGGCACGCAGGGGCTTTGCTATATTCCCGGCCCTAACCGCTGGAGGACGCGCTTATGTCTTATGCCGATCTGGAACAGGTCGCTGCCGCCATGGTGGCGCCGAACAAGGGAATTCTGGCTGCTGATGAAAGCACGGGCACCATCACGAAGCGCTTCGACAAGATCGGCGTCGCCTCGAGCGAAGAGAACCGGCGCGCCTATCGCGAGCTATTGTTCGCGGCCCCGGATGTGGCGCAGTGGATCAGCGGCGTGATTCTCTACGATGAGACCATTCATCAAAAAACGAAGGCTGGCGCGCCCTTTCCCGAATACCTGAGCCAGCGCGGCATCATTCCTGGCATCAAGGTCGACATGGGTGCCAAGCCGCTCGCCGGCTTTCCCGACGAGACCATCACTGAAGGGCTCGACGGGCTGCGCGAGCGCTTCATCGGCTACTACAAGCTCGGAGCACGCTTCGCCAAGTGGCGCGCGGTCATCGACATCGGTGAGGGTATTCCGACGCGCTTCGCGATTGAGGCCAATGCGCATGCGCTCGCGCGCTATGCCGCGCTCGCCCAGGAGCAGAATATTGTGCCGATTGTCGAGCCCGAGGTGCTCATGGATGGCGCGCACACGCTCGAGCGCTGCGAGGAAGTCACGAACGCGGTGCTGGCTGAGGTGTTCGCGCAGCTCGAGGCCCATCGAATCCACCTCGAGGGCATGATTCTGAAACCCAATATGGTCGTCTCGGGCAAGAAATGCCCCAAGCAGGCCAGTGCGCAGCAGGTCGCGGATGCGACCGTGCGCACGCTCAAGCGTCACGTGCCCGCAGCCGTGCCGGGCATCGCATTTCTGTCCGGGGGCCAGAGCCCTACCGACGCCGCGCTGCACCTCTCGCTGATGAATCACGCCGGTGCTGTGCCCTGGTCACTGTCCTTCAGTTATGGCCGCGCGCTGCAGGATGCGGCGCTGGCGGCCTGGAGCGGCAAGGCCGCCAACGTGCCGGCGGCGCAACAGGAGTTTCGCAAGTGGGCCCGGCTCAATAGCCTCGCGCGCACTGGCGCCTTCCAGGCCGGCATGGCGCTACAAGCCGCGTGAGCGAGACTGATCACGCCGAGCTCGATTGGCTCATCGATGTCCAGGACGTCGCCTATAGAATCGCCGAACGCAACATCTTCGCCGACCTGACGATGCGGGTGCGCCGTGGGGCGATCACGGCGATCATGGGGCCCTCCGGTACCGGCAAGACCACGCTGCTGCGGCTCATCATGGGACAGATTCAGCCGCAGCGCGGGCGCATTCATGTGTTCGGCGAGGACGTCGCGGCACTGAATCGCTCGCAGCTTTATGGGCTGCGCCAGCGCGTCGGGATGCTGTTTCAGAACGGTGCCTTGCTCACGGGGTTGTCGGTATTTGAAAACGTAGCCTTCCCGGTGCGCGAGCATGCGCGGCTGCCCGAGTCGGTGCTGCGCGAGCTCGTGCTGATGAAATTGCAGGCTGTGGGCCTGCGCGGCGCGGCGGATCTGATGCCGGCTGAATTGTCCGGGGGCATGGCGCGGCGCGTGGCCCTGGCGCGCGCGATCGTCATGGATCCGGAAGTGCTGATCTACGATGAGCCGCTGGCCGGGCTGGATCCGATTTCCAAAGGCGTGATCGTGCGCCTGATCCAGTCGCTGAATCGCTCGCTGCACATCACCAGCATCGTGGTCTCGCACGATGTGCGGGAGATGAGCCAGATCGCCAACTACAGTTACCTGCTGGTAGACGGGAAAGTGGCCGCGGAGGGCATCCCTACCGATCTGAATGCCTCGGACTCGAAGATCGTGCAGCAGTTCATGAGCGGTGCACCCGACGGACCCGTGGCGTTTAATTACCCTGCGCCCGATTATTTCGAGCAACTGCTCGAGCGGCATTAGGTTGTAAGTAAAGCCATGGCTGGCGGTCTAATGCGTGCTTCACCGATTCGCGCCGGGCTGATCAAGGTCGGCGACGTCACCTGGTTTCTGCTGCGCGTGCTCGGCCAATGCATGCCGGCACTGGCTCGCCCGGCGATGATCGTCGAGCAGATCTACAACGCGGGGGCGCGCTCGCTGATCATCATCATGCTGTGCGCACTGTTCCTCGGCATGGTGCTCGGACTGCAGGGCTACGATCTGCTGGCGCGTTTCGGCTCGGAATCCGCGCTCGGTGTGGCGGCGGCGCTCGGCATGATCAAGGAGCTCGGACCGGTGCTCACGGCATTGCTGTTCGCGGGCCGTGCGGGCACCGCGCTCGCCTCCGAGATCGGCCTCATGGGCGCGACCGATCAGCTTACGGCGATGGAGATGATGGCGGTGGATCCCGTGCGTCACGTGGTCGCGCCGCGCTTCCTGGGCGGGGTCATCGCGATGCCCTTGCTGACCGCGATCTTCGATTGCATCGGCATCTATGGCGCGCAGCTGGTCGGGGTCGCGATGATGCGAATTCCGGCCGGCACTTTCTGGTCGCAAACCGAGAATGCCGTCGGACTCAGTGATATCAATGAAGGGGTGATCAAGAGCCTCGTATTCGGTGTCGCCTGCAGTCTGCTGGCCGTCTACGAGGGGTATCATGCCGAGCCGACTGCGGAAGGCGTGGGCCTCGCGACCACGCGCACGGTCGTGTCCTCCGCGGTGCTGATCCTGATGCTCGACTACGTACTGACGGCAGCGTTTCTTTAAGAGCTTTCATCAAGGGGTACGCGGATGGCACAGGCGAGTTACTCGACCGAGATAGGCACGGGCCTGTTTGTGCTGCTGGGCTTCGCAGCGCTGGCCTTTCTGACCACTCAGCTGCCAGGCAGCGGCCTGCAGCTATCGCGGCCCGCTGAGTCCTACACCGTAATAGCGAAGTTTGACAACATCGGCGGCCTCAAAGTGGGTGCGCCGGTGACCATGGCGGGCGTACGCGTCGGGCGCGTGGCGGCGATCGAGCTGGATTCATCCGACTACAGGGCCGCGGTGAGCCTATCGATCGAACGCAGCTTTGCAAAGATTCCCGACGATAGCGATGCCGAAATTCAGACCGCGGGCCTGCTCGGCGCGAACTACATCGGCCTCACGGCCGGCGGCTCGGATAAGTTTCTGCAGGCCGGCAGTCAGATTCAGTTCACGCAGTCGGCGCTGGTGCTCGAGACGCTGATCAACAAGTTCTTCGCCAATACGACGGCTGATAGTAAATCGGCTGATAGTAATGCGACTGGCGGTAATTCGGCCGCTAAGTCCGGTAGTAATTCGAAGGCCAAGTAAGGAGTCGGCGATGATTGACCGATACACAGCGCGGCAATGCCGCGCGCCGTGCTTGTGGCCGCCGGGCTGCTGCTGGCAACGCCGGCGATGCCACTGGCTGCCGCCACGACCCAGGCGCCGGCAGCCCCGGCAGCGCCCGCGGCCACTGGCGACACGGGCGCCCAGGTCGATGCCAGCACACCCACGACTCTGATTCAGAGCGCCGCCAGCGCCATGCTCAAGGACCTCGACGCGCACCGCGCGGAGTATCGTAAGGACCCCAGCAAGGTACACGTGCTGGTCGATCAGATCCTGCTGCCGCACTTCGATACCGAGTACGCGGCGCGGCTCGTGCTCGCCAGGACCTGGAATACCGCGAGCCCCGAGCAGCGCAAACGCTTCGTCGATGCATTCTACAAATCGTTGCTCGACAATTATGGGAATGCGCTGGTCGATTTCACCGCCGACCGGCTGCGCGTATTTCCGTACAACGGCGATCCGAATGCACAGTTTGCGACCGTGCGCACGCAGGTGCGCAAGAGCGATGGCTCGCAGGTTGCCGTCAACTACAGTCTGCGACACACCGATCAGGGCTGGAAGGCCTGGGATGTGGTCATCGAGGGCATCAGCTACGTCAAGAGCTTTCGTGATGATTTCGGCGCGCAGATCGAGCAGCAAGGCCTCGATGCGGTGATCAAGCGGCTCGAGTCCGGCGAGACGCCCGCAGCCATCAAAGCCAAGACGGGCTAGCGCCTCCAATCATGGTTGCACCAAGCGATGATGCGGGCGTTCGAGGTCTGCATACTGCCGCTGAAGCCCCGCGCATCGATGCTGAGCGCGCATTCGTCGAAGTATCGAGCGGCCTGTATCGACTCGAGGCGCCGCTGACCTTCGCGACCGTACCATCGCTGCGTCGTGCCGGCCTGTCGCGGATCGCGGCCGCGCACTCCGATCTCAGCTTTGATCTGCAGCAGGTCGCGGTCAGCGACAGCGCCGGGCTGGCGCTGCTGATCGACTGGCTTGCAGAGGCGCGCAAGCGCCAGCGCACCCTGCACTACCAGCATGTGCCCGAGGCCCTGCGCGCGCTGGCACAGCTCAGCGACGTCGAATCATTGATCGGCGCCGGGCAATGAGAGTGGCCGATCGTAGCCGGTAAGCTCCAGGTAACCGCGCCCCACCGGCCGGCCCTGCTCCTGTGCGCGCACCGCTCCTTCCCAATAGAGCGCGCCGCTCGTCGCTCGCGTGTCGTTCTCCTGATCATCGAGTAGCGGTTCGAGCTCGAATTCACGCGTTCCGACCCGCACGGTCCAGCTCACCGGATAGCTCACGTTGCTGCGTGCAGAACGCCAGCTGCGCCGTGGCGTGAAGCTGATGGCGTCGGGCCCGAAGTGGCGCACCTGTCCGGTTGAATCGCGCAGCGTCGCGCCGCTCCAGTAGGCCCGTCCCTGCCGGTCGCGGATACGAAAGGCCATC
>JBEKWD010000190.1:0-5586 GCA_049513435.1 Steroidobacteraceae bacterium
TTAAGTATATGTATGCGGCCGCTTCGGGCTCGATCGTCTATATCGGCTCGGTGCATTCAAAGGAGGCCTCAGCGCTAAAGGCCGCATACGTGACTGCGAAGCACGGCCTGCTCGGCCTGGCGCGGGTGGTCGCGAAGGAGGGTGCCAAGCACAACGTGCGTGCCAATGTGGTGTGCCCGGGATTCGTGCGAACACCGCTAGTGGAAAAGCAGATCCCCGAGCAGGCCAGGGCACTCGGCATCAGTGAGGCCGAGGTCATCAAAAACGTCATGCTCAAGGGAACCCTCGACGGGCAATTCACGAGCGTAGAGGAGGTCGCCGAGGCGGTGCTTTATTTCGCCGGCGCCACGAGCAATGCGTTGACGGGCCAGTCGCTGATAGTCAGTCACGGTTGGTTCATGGAATAAGGTGGGAGCGGCTAGCGCCACCCGCCACCGAGCGCCTTGACCAGTAGGACCGTGCCATTGATACGGCGAGTCCTGATATTGATGGCGGAGAGTTGTGCCTGAAGTGCGGCGGTTTCCGTCGTGGCAACCTCCAGATAGGTCACGATTCCACCCTGGTAACGGTCCAGCGACAGCTCGAGCGCGATCGTGGCCGCTTCGACCGCCTGCGACTGAGTGTCGGTCTCCGTCTCCAGCTGCCGCAGGGCTACGAGGTTGTCCTCGACGTCCTGATAGGCAGTCAGGACGGTGTTCCTGTAAAGCGCCACTTGCTCCGCGTAAGCAGCCTTGGCGCGCGCTGTCTGCGCCACCAGTCGCCCCCCTTGGAACAACGGCATGGTGATCTGCGGGCCGATGGACCAGAACAGGCTTGGTGCATCGATCCAATCCGATGCGCGCACGCTGTTGAAGCCGCCGGCGCCGGTGAGCAAAAACTGCGGGAAATACGCGGCTCGCGCCACGCCGATCTGGGCATTGGCCGCAGCAACGCGGCGCTCGGCTTCTGCGACATCGGGCCGCCGCTGTAACAGCTCCGACGGCAGTCCGGGGTCGATCACCGGCGGCGTTGCGTCCTGCGGCAGGGGATCGACCGCCAGGCTGAAGATCGAAGGATTGGCGCCGATGAGGACCGCGATGGCGTGCTCGAGCTGGGCGCGCATGAGGTGAATATCAGCAGCCTGGGTCTGCGCGCTGTGCAATTGCGTGCGTGCCTGTGCAACATCCGACAGTGGCACCGCCCCTCCATCAAAGAGCGACTGGATCAGCTCGAGCGACTTCGCGTAGGCGAGCACGGTCTTATCCAGCAGCTGTTGCTGAGTGTCAAAGCTGCGCATCCCAAAGTAGTCCGTAGCGAGCTCCGCCTGGATCGAGAGTCGCACGGATGCGAGGTCCGCCGCGCTGGCCTGTTCGTTGGCCCGAGCGGAGGCCACTTCGTTGCGCACCCGGCCCCAAAGATCGATCTCGTAGGAGAGATCCCCCTGCAGGATGAAATCGTTGCCCTCGGTGGGGTAACCCGGGATGTACGAGGGTGAATTCGGGGACACCCGGGTGCGCGTCGCGGACGCCGTGGCGGAAAGACTGGGAAAGAGGTCGGCACGGGCGATACGAGTGTCGGCCCGGGCCTGCTCGAGTCGGGCGAAGGCGGCCTTGAGCGTCTGATTCGCGCGCTCGGATTGCTCCTCGAGATCGCTGAGCAACGGGTCCGCGAATACATTCCACCAGGCACCCCTGGACACCTGATCCCCCGGCTGCGCCACTTTCCACTCGCTGGATTCCCGGTACGCCGCAGGGGCCTCAGCGCTTTTCGGCACCGCATAGCGCGGCGCAAACGAACAGCCAGCCGCGGCAAGCGTCAGGCTCAATGCGAAAGGCAGCCAGCGGCGCCTCATGGGCCGGGGGCCTTTGCGCTGTTCGCGGGCGGGGCAGGGGCGATGCGAACCGCGATTCCGTCCTCGATCGAATCGGAAGGGTTAACCACGATCTTGTCATTTTCGTCTATGCCATCTAAGACCTCGATCGTGTTGCCGAAGTCGCGGCCTTGGATGATGTTCTTCACCTTTATCTTGTTCGAATCATCGACAGTGGCCACTTGCAGGCCCTGGGCACGAAACAGCACGGTGTTGGAGGGCACGCGGAAAGTCTTATTCGGACTTGGCAGCTTGAAATGGATCTCGGCGTACGCTCCGGGGAAGAATTCGCGCTGCCGGTTGTCCAACTGCAACTCGACCTGCAGCGTGCGCGCCGTGGGGTCCAGAGCGTTTGACGTTCGAACGGCCTCGGCCGAGAACGCCTGTCCCGGATGCTCGGCGAAGTGCAGTTCGGCCTTGAGGCCGGTCCGGACGGCGGCGGCATAGGCTTCGGGCACTTGGGCGTAGACGCGCAGCTTGTGAATGTCGGCTACGCGGAATAACTCGGCGCCGCTTGACTCCCCCGCGTTGATGAGTGCGCCGACATCAGTGTTGCGCGCCGTCACGACTCCATCGAAAGGCGCTAGAACGCGCTTGAAGGATTCCAGGTCCTGCAGGCGCGCGACATTCTGCTTGGCCGAGGCTTCGGCCGCGGCCTTTGCGGCTGCGTCCCCGGCCTTCTCGTCCGCGTCCTGCCGGGAAACGGCCTGCGTGACAAGCAGGGCCTGCCAGCGCACGTTCGTCGTTCGCGCCAGCTCTGCATTTGCGTGTGCGGTATCAAGGTCGGCGCGCGCCTGACCAAGCTCGCGGTCGACCTCCGGAGTCTCGATCTCGGCGAGCAATTGGCCCGTGTGCACGCGCGCACCGATATCGGTGTACCAGCTCCTGAGGTAGCCACTGGTGCGCGCATAGATGGGTGCCTCCATGTAGGCCAGCACGCTGCCCGGCAGGATCAATTCATTGTCGGCGCTACTGACTTCGGGCTTTACGGTGACTACCGTGAGCTCGGCGTCCTCCGAGGTCCTCTTTTGCACGTGCGAGCGCTGCACCAGTCGGCTGGCTATGCCCCAGATCGCGAGGACGACTGCGAGCGCGCCGACAATCGCGAGGACTCGCAGCGCTTTTCTTTTCAGTCCGGCTCGGTCAACGGGCCTTTGATGCGCAGGCTCCTGAGCACTCATGGTCGGTCTCGCCGGTCTCGCCGGTCGCGACGGTGGAAGAGGGTAAAGACGCTTGGTACGAAGAACAGCGTCGCGAAAGTGGCAAACACCAGTCCGCCAATCACCGCGCGTCCCAGTGGCGCGTTCTGTTCGCCGCTCTCCCCCAGGCCTAGCGCCATGGGAATCATGCCAATAATCATCGCGAGGGCAGTCATGAGCACGGGTCGCAACCGCGTGAAGGCCGCCTCGAGGGCCGCGGCAGCGGCGTCCTTGCCTTCATTCATCTGCTCGCGCGCGAAACTGATAACGAGGACGCTGTTGGCGGTCGCCACGCCCATGCACATGATTGCGCCCGTCAGCGCTGGCACGCTGACAGGGGTATGCGTCAGGAAGAGCATCCAGACTATTCCGGCCAATGCTGCCGGCAGCGCGCAAACGATGATCAATGGGTCGAGCAGTGACTGGAAATTGACGACGATCAGCATGTAGACCAGAACGATCGCCACCGTGAGTCCGAGCAGCAGGCCATGGAAGGACAACTGCATGGTTTGCACCTGGCCTCTGAGCGCGATCTGGGAGCCCTTCGGCAGATCGCGAGCGCTGTCCTGGAGTATTGCCTTGATCTTCGTGGCGACGAATCCCAGGTCCGCGTCCTGCACGCTACCGAAAATGTCGAAGGCGGTCTGTGCGTTGTAATGGCTCACCACGGAGGGTCCGGCGCTGCGGTGAAACGCTGCCACGCTGGACAAAATCTGTGAGGTGCCACTTGCTGCAGGCGTCGTACCCGTGGTCTGGGTCAGGGGCGTATTGCCCAGATCGTTGAGCGAGGCGAGCCGATACTGCGGCGTCTGCGACACCACGTTGTACTGAGTGCCGGTCTTCGGGTCAATCCAGAATGAAGGAGTCGTCTGGAAGCTGCCTGACAGCGACACCAGCAGGTTCGATGCGACATTCTGCTGCGTCAGGCCGAGCAACTGCGCTTTGCTGCGATCAACGTCCACATTCAACTGTGGATAGTCGTAGGGCTGCTGGATGTGAAGGTCGACCGCACCGGGAATCGTCAGGATCCTCTGCAGCAGCGCCTTCGCATAAGCCCGGTTCTTCTCGATGTTTGGCCCGACGATCTGCACGTCCAGCGGCGCGGGCAATCCGAAGTTCAGGATCTGAGTGATGATGTCCGCGGGCAGAAAGGCGAACTGCACGTCCGGATACGTCGCGACCAGCGTGCTGCGCAACGTGCGCTGGTAATCAAAGATCGAGGTGTGCTTCTTGGTCAGGTTGATAAAGATATCGGCATCCCCAGGCCCCACGGGAGCCGAAGTGCTGTAGGCCAGGTTGATGCCGCTGTATGGCAGTCCCAGGTTGTCAACGATGCTGGTGATCTGGTCGGCAGGAATGACCGAGCGGATCGTGCGCTCGATCTGGTCGCAGATGATTGCCGTCTGCTCGATCCGGGTCCCGGTGCTCGCCCTAAAATGCAGCTTGAGCTGACCCGCATCCGCGGCGGGAAAGAAATCCTGCCCCAGACCCGGCAGCGGGCCGAGCGGAAACGCCAGTAGCGCCGCTGCGGCCATCGCAACGAGAAACAGCACGGCAAAAGTGGCGCCGCCGTCGATGGCTATGCTCAGGAGCTCGCGGTACCCGTGCCGCAGGCGTTCAAAGCGATGCTCGAATCCCTGTTGCAGCCGGAACAGGAAATTTCTGCGCCGATCAGTGGCCTGACCATTCTTCTGATCTGACTGGTCTTCGCGCTTTTTAAGCAGGTACTTCGCCAACGTTGGAATGAGGGTTCGGGAGAGCAGGTACGAGGCGAGCATGGCAAACACGACGGCTTCAGCCAGCGGCACGAACAAGTAGCGCGCGATTCCTGCCAGGCGGAACATGGGTACGAACACAATGCAGATTGACAGCGTCGACACCAGGGCGGGCAGCGCGATCTGCTTTGCGCCGTCGAGGATCGCAGGCTCGACGTCCTTGCCTTGTTCCAGCTGGTAGTTGATGTTCTCGATCGTGACGGTGGCATCGTCGACGAGGATGCCGACCGCCAGCGCCAGACCGCCGAGCGTCATGATATTGATGGTCTCGTTCAGTGCCGCCAGGCAGGCAATCGAGGCCAGTATGGACAGCGGAATAGACAGCGTAATGATCAACGTACTGCGCCAGCTGCCCAGAAACAGAAGGATCATCAACGCGGTCAGCACTGCCGCTATCACCGTTTCCCTGACAACTCCTGAGATGGCGCCGCGGACGAAGATGGACTGATCGCTGAGTGCGACCAGCTTGAGGTCCTGCGGCAGTATGGCGCGGGCGGAGTCGAGCTTTTTGTTGATGCCGTTGATGACATCAATGGTCGATGCGTCTCCGGTCTTCAGGACGTTCATCAGGATTGCACGCTTGCCATTCACCCGTGACACGTTGGTCTGCGGCGCATAGCCGTCGCGCACGTGCGCTACATCCCGCACGTACACGATGCTGCCATTGCTGACCTTGATTGGCAGGTCGTTCATGGCTTCGATCTCGGTCGGACTCGCGTTCAGCTTGACGAAGTATTCTCGGGTGCCGATTTTTTCCGTCCCC
>JBEKWD010000191.1:0-5557 GCA_049513435.1 Steroidobacteraceae bacterium
CACCTGATAGGTAATACGCATCGTTGCACTCCTGAACTGATGTAGACATCGACGGCGCACCGCGACCAGTACACCGCCACCGAAAAAAATCGCGCTCAAAGCACCTCAATCGATGTAGAGCGAGCTCACCGATTCCTCATCGCGTATGCGCCGGATGGTCTCGGCGAGCAGCGATGCAACCGACAATTGTCGGATTCGCCCGCACTGGAGCGCCGCTGGCGACAGCGGTATCGTGTCGGTGACGACGAGCTCATCGAGCGCCGAGCTCGCGATGCGCTCCACCGCGCCTCCCGACAATACGGCGTGCGTGATGTAGGCGACGACGCGCACGGCGCCCTCGTCCTTGAGCGCCTGCGCGCCCAGGCACAAGGTGCCGGCGGTGTCGACCATGTCATCGACGAACACGCAGCTCTTACCCTGCACCTCGCCGATGATGTTCATGACCTTGGACTCATTCGCCCGCGGCCGGCGCTTGTCGATGATGGCAAGCTCGGCATCGTCGAGCTGTTTGGCGAAGGCTCGGGCGCGCGCGACGCCGCCCACATCGGGCGAGACCACGATCAGATTCGGATACTGCTGGCGCCAGACTTCCCCGAGCAGTACCGGCGAACCATACACGTTATCGACCGGAATACCAAAGAAGCCCTGCATCTGGTCCGAGTGCAGGTCGAGCGTGAGCAGCCGGTCCACGCCGGCGCTGGCGATCATGTCGGCGACCAGCTTGGCCGTGATCGCCGAGCGCGTGGCGCGCGGCCGGCGGTCCTGGCGTGCATAGCCAAAGTACGGCACTACCGCGGTGATGCGTGCGCAGGAGGCGCGCCGGCAGGCATCGGTCATCATGAGTAGTTCCATCAGGTGATCATTGGTCGGCGGACTGGTCGGCTGCACGATGAAAACGTCGCGGCCGCGCACGTTGTCCATGATCTCGACACTGACCTCCCCGTCACTGAACCGGCCCACGGTTGCGCGGCCCACGGGCACATGCAGATGGCGCGCGATGTCGTGCGCCAGAACCGGGTTGGCGTTTCCGCTGAACAGCGCCAGCAGCTCTGAATCCACGATGAGGCTTTCCCTGTGTTCTAAGCTATGGCTGGGGTGGAAGGATTCGAACCTCCGAATGGCGGGATCAAAACCCGCTGCCTTACCACTTGGCGACACCCCAGCAGACTCCACAACCCTTCATCTCGGCACATCGAGCATCGCATGCAAAGGCGAGCGGTCCAGGCCCCGCGCCACGAAACTGCTCCAACGATCCGGAACTCGCGCCGCGATGCGCTCGGCATCCTCTGCGCGCTCAAAGCTGGCGAATACGCATGCGCCCGTGCCCGTCATGCGCGCATGCTGCCGAGCATCGCTCGCGCCGATGTGCGCCTCGAGCCAATCCAGCGCTGCTCCTACTTCAGGATAACGATTACGCGCGACCGGCTCGCAGACATTGCTGGTCTGACCCGCCGCGAAGGCGCGTATTGTGATGAGCGGAGAATTTCGTGTCAATTCAGGGGCCTGGAAGATCTCAGCCGTGCTGATGGCGCAGCCCGGGTGCACGATCACAAACCAGCGTGCCGGCAGGCTCATCGGCTGCAGCCGCTCCCCGCGACTCTCGCCCCAGGCCGAGGCGCCGCCCACGAACAGCGGCACGTCGGCGCCCAGGCGCAGCCCGATCTGCGCGAGCACATCGCCCGGCAGCCCGGTGCCCCAGAGCCGGTTCAGCGCCAGCAGCACTGTGGCCGCATCCGAGCTGCCGCCCCCGAGGCCGCCACCGGCTGGAATGCTTTTGCGCACCTGCACGTCGGCCCCCAGGCTCATCCCCGCGTGTTGTTGCAGCGCCCTCGCAGCGCGTATCGCCAGATCCTGTTCGGCGGGCACATCGCTCGGGCCGGCCACGCGCTGGATGAGCCCGTCCTGCCGGACCCTCAGCCCGATGGAATCGCACAGATCGATGAGCTGAAAGAGCGTCTGCAACTCGTGATAACCGTCCTGGTAACGTCCAACCACGTGCAGGAACAAATTGAGCTTGGCCGGCGCCGGCCACCAGGACCACGCCGCACTCACAGCCGCCACGCGTTGACCACGAGCTTCAGTCGCAGAGACTGGCGCGTTACCGTCAGTTGCTGCGGCAGCCATTGGCCTGCGACCTGGGTGTACTGCGCATAGTCGACCTGCCAGCCGTCCTGCTCGAGGTGCGCGAGGCGCTGTTGATCATCGATGGTCTCTTGGGACGCAAAGTCCGGGTCGCTCGCCCCGAGTACCCAGTAGCGCAGGCTGCGCAATGGCGGCTCAAAACCCAGCGTCTTGGCCAATTCCTCGCTGGCCGCTGCGCCCTCGAGCGTCACGCCGCGGCTGCTCGTGACCGTCAGGCCCGCGGCGTTCTGCTCGATATGCGCGGCGCCGAAGCCCAGCGGCGCGCTCAGATCGAGCGTGGCGGAGTCGTGGTCCTGCCGCCAGCGCACGCCGGCGCTGAAGCCTTCATTGCCGCTCGTGGCTGCGAGCCGGCCGTCGAGCTGGAACTGCGTAATGGCCTGCAGGGCAGGCAGGCGCTGCTCCCAGGTCTGGGCCGCTGGGGCTCGCGACTCTCGCGGCTTGAGCGTGGAACAGCCGGCGAGCAGCAACAGGCTGGCGGCAATCGTGAGCGCCGCGCGCATGGGCGAGCAGCCGGCGTTAAATGGACGTCCCCATGCCCGTGGCTGGCATGCTCGGTACGCCCGCGCGCTGCTGCGCGGCGCGCACCAACGCATTATCGGGATCGGCGATCAGCGCGCGATTCCACGCATCGCGCGCGCGGCTCTTCTCGCCCAGCGCCCAGAGCACCTCGCCCCAGTGCGCACCGATATCCCCGTCCTGCGCCAGGCGAAAGGCGCGCTCAAGCAGCGGCAACGCCTGCTGCGGCAGACCTCGCCGGTAATAGACCCAGCCCAGGCTGTCCAGTATGGCCGGATTATCCGGCTCGCCCTTCAACGCGGCTTCGATCAGACGATCGGCACGGCTGAGCTCCCGGTTATGGTCCGCGAGCAGAAAACCGAGGGCATTGGTGATCGTGCCGTCCTCTGGCCGGTCATGATAGAGGTGCTCGAGCTGGCTGATGGCCGCGTCGGTTCGACCCGCCTTCTCGAGCAGGATCGCCTTCTGATACAGCAGATCCGGGTGACCCGGGCAGCGCGCCAGCGCATCGTCGATGCGCGCCAGCGATTGATCGTTCTCCCCACCATTGGACAGCAATTGCGCCTGCGCGATCTCGGCGCTCACCCGCGCCGTCGCGCTGGCGCTGTCGGCGGCCTGAAGCAGTTGCAGTGCCTGATCGCGCTGACCCTGCTTGTAGAGCAGCGCGGCAGCGCGATCGCGCGCCGCACCTTCGAGCGCGGTGCCGCCGAGCAGCTCATAGCCGCGCAGCGCCGTAGCAATATCGTTGCGCCGATCAGCGATGGCGGCCAGATAGTAGACCGCGATCGCCGAGGAATCGCGGTCATTGAGCAGTTCGGAGAAATCGCGCTGCGCCTCCTCATAGTCACCGCGATTGAAGGCGAGCAATCCGAGGCGGCGCTGCGCCTGAAGATGTTGCGGACCATCGCGCAGCGTCTCCAGCGCCATGCGTGCATCGCGCTCGCGCCCAAGCAGCAGCAGCACATCCGCGGGCGCAAAGCTCTGCTCTTTCGGCGCAGCATTGCGCGCCGCACTGGCCGCGGCCACGGCCTGATCGGCCTCGCCCAGGCCCGCATGCGCGCGCGCCAGCAACACCTCCGCAGGGGCTCGCTCGGCCCCGGCGCTCAGCGCATTCTGTCCGTACTGCAGCGCTTCACGATAATTCCAGCCGTCCAGTGCGAGGTTGGCGAGGGCGAGCTGCGTTGGCGCGCTGCGCAGCGGCTCGGCCTGCACCCCGCGCAGCATGGCCAGCGTCGCCGGTATGCCAGCCTCCTGCGCGACCTGCAGGATCGAGTCGGCCGTCGCATTGGCGGCGTTGCCAGCGCGCGCACCGCCATGCTCGCTCGGCGAGCCGCCACCCTTGAGCCAGCTTTCGAAAGCCCCGCGCGCATCCTCGATGTGATAGAGCCCGAGGTCCGCGCGCATCAGCGCGCGCAACGTCGCCGGATCGGTGGGCACGAGCGCGCGCCAGCGCGCCGCTGCACGCATGGCCACCTCGTACTGGCCACAGTCCAGAGCAACATCCACCGCGCGTACGGCCAGCTTCACATCGCTCAATCGCTGGGCTGCAACCGTGTAATCGGCCGCCGCGCGGCCGCAGTCATCGCGCTGCAGTGCGATTTCCGCCGTCATAATCAGGGCGTTGGACTCTTCGGTGTCGCGTGCGCTCGGCGCCGCCTGGGCGGCGTACGGCAGACACAGCACGGCGGCGCTGGCGAGCAGCGAGGCGGCGGCGAGGCGGCGGTGGCTGGGCTCCATGGCCGCTAGACTATAGCTGAAGATGAAAACATCAATCCGCCAAAAGCTCGAAAAGGCCGAGCAGCGCTTCGAGGAGCTTGGCGGCCTGCTGGCCGAGCCCGACGTGCACGGCGATCCTCAGCGCTTCCGGGAACTTTCTGTGGAGTACGCGCGGCTCACTCCTACAGCCTCCGCCTTCAGCGATTATCGGCGGCTCGAGCAGGAGCTCGCCGCTGCGCAAGCCATGCTGTCGGACACCGATGCCGGCATGCGCAGGCTCGGTGAGGAGGAAGTCGCCGCGGTGCAACGCGCCATGGCCGAACGCGATGAAGCGCTGCAATTGCTGTTGCTGCCGCGCGATCCGCACGACGAGCGCAACATTTTTCTCGAGATCCGTGCCGGCACCGGCGGGGATGAGGCGGCCATATTCGTCGGCGATCTGCTGCGCATGTACAGCCGCTACGCCGAGAGCCAGGGCTGGCAGATCGAAACGCTCAGCGAGAATCCGGGCGAGCACGGCGGATATCGCGAGGTGATCTGCCGCATCATCGGTCGCGGCGTGTTCTCGCGCCTGAAGTTCGAATCGGGCACGCATCGCGTGCAGCGCGTGCCGGCGACCGAGGCGCAGGGGCGCATCCACACCTCGGCGGTAACCGTGGCGATCCTGCCCGAGCTCGACGAGATCGATAAGGTGCAGATCAATCCGTCCGAGCTGCGCGTCGACACCTATCGCTCATCGGGCGCGGGTGGCCAGCACGTCAACAAGACCGACTCGGCCGTGCGCATCACGCATCTGCCAAGCGGCATCGTGGTGGAGTGCCAGGACGAGCGCTCGCAGCACAAGAATCGCGCGCGGGCGATGGCACTGCTCGCCGCGCGTTTGCTGGACGCCGAGCAGACCCGGCAACAGTCGGCGCAGGCGCAGTCGCGCAAATTGCAGATCGGCAGCGGCGATCGCTCCGAGCGCATCCGCACCTATAACTTCCCGCAGGGCCGCGTGACCGATCATCGCATCAACCTGACGCTGTATCGTCTGCCCGAGATCATGGACGGCGCGCTCGATGAGCTGCTGCAGGCCCTGAGCCGCGAATATCAGGCGGAGCTGCTGGCGGCGGAATGAAGCACGAGCGCGAGCGCGCTCAGGAATACGAACAGCAGCGCGCCAAGCGCCACGGAGCTCGCG
>JBEKWD010000192.1:0-5545 GCA_049513435.1 Steroidobacteraceae bacterium
CCTCGCGGGAGGCTTCAGTCCGCCGAGTCCGTCAGTTGCCAGACGGGCGCTCAGGCATGTTGCAACCGGGTAACACTGCGCCTGCGCGAGTCAACCCAACCGTAGAGCGCAGGGCGCGCCGCCCTCGCCCGACACATTGACACCGAGCTGCGTCAACTCGCGTCGACCGCTGTCAGTCAGACGCAGAGCCCGGCTGTCCAGATCCTGCAGCACCCATTTGCGACGCGTGGCCAGCTGCAGAAAGGCGGCGCCGAGCGCGCCGCCCAAGTGGTGCCGGCGCTCGGTCCAGTCGAGACATCCGAACGCGAACCTGCGCCGCGCGGCACGCGCGGCCTGCACATCCAGGCCGAGGGCCGCAAGGGCGCGCGTGCCTGCTGCAGTCAGCCCGTAATCGGCTGCCCCATCACCTTGTTCCCGCGCCAGCCAGCCGAGGGCGGCGAAGCGCTCGAGCAGCGCCACGCCAATGGACCCTGCGATGTGGTCGTAGCAGGTGCGTGCAGCGCGCAGGTGCTGGGGCGCCCGACAGACGATGGTGCCGCGGCGGCCAGTCCCGGCCAGCGCGCTCAGACGCTCGAGGACCGAGGCAATCTCCACGCCCCCGAGAGTGTAGTAGTGGTGCTTTCCCTGGCGCTGCACGCTCACCAGCCGGGCCGCCTGCAGGCGCTGCAGGTGCACGCTGGCGGTGGATGGCGCCACCTCCGCGACCGCCGCCAGTTCCGTGCCGGTGCGGGCACGCCCGTCCATGAGACTTACCAGCATCCGTGCACGCGTCGGATCGCCGATGACCGCTGCGATTGCCGCGATGCCCGTGTCGCTGTCAGCCGTTGCATCCATAGTTCTACGGTAGTCGAAGTATCGCGGCATGACAAGCCATAGGCTCTTTGCATGCAGCCACGAGAGACGGGCGAATGGCCGCTGCTGGTAGGCGAGCGTGCGCGGCAGCTGTACGTGCTCAAGGCGGAGGACATCGACTACATCGAGTCGCACGGCAATTACGTCAGGCTGCACGTGGGTCAGCTCGAGTACCTGCGGCGCGACTCGGTCAAGCAGTTGACATCCTTGCTCGCAGGCACGGGGTTTGTCCGCATCGAGCGCTCGCTGCTGGTCAACGTGCGCGCGATACGTGCGGCGCGCCCGCTTGGGCGTGGCAGCTATACCCTGCTCCTGGGCTCCGGTGCATCTGTGCGCTCAGGCGCGCATTATCGGGATACCATGCTGCAGAGGCTGCCGGTGCCTCCAGGCGTGAAAGTGCCCGAACATGAGAGCAGTTAGGCTGCTCCCGATTGCTGCCGTGATGCTTCTGCCAGCCACGCAACTGCAGGGACAGGACAGCGGCGCTGCGCATTACGTATCGCCGTGGCGCACGCCCTGGGACTACAGCGCAGGCCCAAGGGGGCCCGCGCACTGGGGCGCGCTCGATCCGGACTATGCGCTCTGCAACAGCGGGCGCGAGCAGTCGCCCGTCAACATCACGACCACACGCAAGAGCGATCTGCCGGCCCTGCACTTCGAGTACCACAGCGCGCCTTTGAAGTTCATGACCAACAACGGCGCCGCGATTCGGGTGGACTTCAAGGATCCGCCAGGCAGCGGCGACTTCCTGGTGGTGGACGGCAAGCGCTACGAGCTGCAGCAGTTTCACTTCCACCGCCCGAGCGAGGAATACGTGCACGGCCACCCGTCCGATATGGTGCTGCATCTGATGCACCGCGCCGCAGACGGGCAGATCGCCGGTGTCGCGGTACTGCTGCGCCGCGGTCACGCGAACGCGATGGTGCAGCAGCTCATCGCTCACATGCCTCGTCATGCGGGCCTGCAGGCGGTGCGTGACGTGGAGCTCGATCCGGGCAGCCTGCTGCCCGTGCAGCTCGGCTACTACGAATACCAGGGATCCCAGACCGCGCCGCCGTGCACCGAGGGGGTCAGATGGTTCGTGCTGAAAACCCCACTCGAGGTCGGTGCTGCGCAGATCAGGGCGTTCGCCGCGATCTACCCGCACGATGTGCGACCGCTGCAGCCGCTGAACGGCCGCAGCGTGCTGGAAAGCCGCTAGGCCGCGCTAGAAACTGAAGCGGATGAAGGCTTCCGGTCCGCTCACGCTCATGGCGATCGCGCCGGGGTTGTCGCCGCTCGCGCTGGTGATGTTGACGTGCAGCGAGGAATAGCCGATGCCGATCGCGAAGTTCGGCTTGAAGCGGTACTGCGCGTCCGCGTGCAGGTCATCGAACCAGCCGCGCGTGCCGTCGATAATGGCGCGCACGTAGGCGGCGCGCGCGGTCAGGGCGAAGCGGCTCGAGATCGCCCAGGTGAAATCCAGCGGCAGTGCCGGCACGGGGCCCGCGGTGGTGGTGGTCTGCGACTGGAAGGTGCTCGGCACTGCGGCCTGCAGACGCGCTTCGACCAGATAGAGGGCAACACCCGTGCCGATCTCAAAACGATCGGTTTTGTAGAACGAATACGTGTAGGTGATATCACCCATCTCAAAGTTCAGGGTGTTCTGCAGGGTCGAACCGGCCGCGAAGGTGGTGTTGCCGAGGACCACCTCGTTGGGGATGGTGCGGCTGCCGGAACGGTCTGCGCCGAAGTAGTCGATGCGCACCTTACTGCGCTCACGCATGCGGAACATCATGTCCACGCGTCCCTGGTGCATCCGCTGTGGCAGCCCGAGATCGTTCTCGCCATTCAGGGAAGTGCCCGTTACCCCTGCCGGGGCGTGGCTCGGATCGATCCGCAGCGTAGTGCGGAACTGCGGCGGAAAGTAGGACGCCCGGATGTAGAAGTGATCGGTGATCGGGCTGGTCGTCTTCGGGTGCTTTGACGGCGGAAGCGGCGCCCCGGAATTCGGATCCCGGTCTGCGAGCGCCAGCGGCGAGCGCATCGCAAATAACACCAGGGCGACCAACGGCCAGATGCGCATGCGAAAAAGGACTCCCTCCCGCGCGAAGACGCGGCCTGGCCGCATCTTACTGATCGTCAGTGTGCGTGTGCCAGCGTCGCAGGCCGCCGACGTGACTGGTTTCGCACTGTGGGCCAGTCGCGCCGCGGCCCGTTTGCGCTCCCTAGCGCTTCATGGCCTCGAAGAACTCGCTGTTGGACTTGGTGTCCTTCATCTTGTCGAGCAGGAACTCGATTGCCGCCAGCTCGTCCATGGGGTGCAGGAGCTTGCGCAGGATCCACATCTTGGCGAGCTCACCCTGATCGGTGATCAGCTCTTCCTTGCGCGTGCCGGAGCGGTTGATATTGACCGCCGGGAACACGCGTTTCTCGGAAATGCGCCGGTCGAGATGGATCTCGCTGTTGCCGGTGCCCTTGAATTCCTCGTAGATGACGTCGTCCATCTTCGAGCCGGTATCGATCAGCGCGGTGGCGAGAATCGTCAGGCTGCCGCCCTCCTCGATGTTGCGCGCGGCGCCGAAGAAGCGCTTCGGCCGCTGCAGCGCGTTGGCATCGACGCCGCCCGTGAGCACCTTGCCCGACGAGGGTACGACGGTGTTGTAGGCGCGCGCGAGGCGCGTGATCGAATCGAGCAGGATCACGACGTCCTTCTTGTGCTCGACCAGCCGCTTGGCCTTCTCGATGACCATCTCGGCCACCTGCACGTGCCGGCTCGCGGGCTCGTCGAACGTCGAGGAGACCACTTCGCCCTTCACGGTGCGCGCCATCTCGGTCACTTCTTCCGGCCGCTCGTCGATCAGCAGAACGATCAAGTAGCACTCGGGATGGTTGGCCGTGATGGAGGTCGCGATGTTCTGCAGCAGCATGGTCTTGCCGGCCTTCGGGGGCGAGACGATCAAGCCGCGCTGGCCCTTGCCGATGGGCGCCACCAGGTCGATGGCGCGCGCGGTCAGATCCTCGGTCGAGCCGTTGCCGCGCTCGAGCTTGAGGCGCTCGGTCGGATGGAGCGGCGTCAGGTTCTCGAACAGCACTTTGCCGCGCGAGCTCTCGGGGCTGTCGAAATTGATCTCGCCGACCTTCAAGAGCGCGAAGTAGCGCTCGCCGTCCTTCGGCGGACGGATGAGGCCGGAGATCGAATCGCCGGTGCGCAGATTGAAGCGGCGGATCTGGCTTGGGCTTACGTAAATGTCGTCGGGCCCGGCGAGATAGCTCGAATCCGAGGAGCGCAGGAAGCCGAAACCATCCTGCAGGATCTCGAGCACGCCGTCGCCGTAGATATCCTCGCCCTTGCGGGCGTGCGCCTTGAGCACGCCGAAGATGATGTCCTGCTTGCGCGAGCGCCCCATGTTCTCGAGACCCATGGTCTCGGCGAGCTTGACGAGATCGCTGATGGGGCGCTTCTTGAGCTCGGTGAGATTCATCGAGCTGCGGCTGCGCGCGAGATCGGCTTGCGCAATGATCTCTAGATCATCGCCGCCCTCCGGCAGATCGCCGTAGTCCTCGTGCGGCGGCCGGCCGCCGTTGGTGTTGCCGTTGCGGTCGTTGCGCTGGCGATTGCCGCGATTCGAGCGCCCGCCTCCCTGTCCGCCGCCCTGCTGGCCGCCCTGGCCGCGCGACTGGTTACCTAGATAGCCCCTCACAGGTTGCTGTCCAGAAAGGCCGCGAGCTGGGATTTGGTGACCGCTCCGACCTTCTGGGCCTCTACCGTGCCGTTTTTGAACAGGATCAGCGTGGGAATTCCGCGGATGTTGAACTTCGGCGGCGTTGCCGGATTGTCGTCGATGTTGAGCTTGGCGATGCGGATCTTGTCTTTGTATTGATCGGCTATCTCATCGAGGATGGGCGCGATCATCTTGCACGGGCCGCACCATTCGGCCCAGAAATCGAGCAGTACCGGCTTTTCGTGCTTGAGCACGTCTTTATCGAAAGTCGCGTCGCTTGTGTGAACGATGCTTGGGTTACTCACTGAAGGGATGCCTCCTGTTGGAGATTCGTTGGTTCCTGGAGAGAAGTGTTTTTTGGGGGGAGTGGAGCCCGATCCTCGCGCGAAGTGACGATGCGCGGCCGTTCGGGCACAATACAGCGGCTTTAGCGGTGTTGATTACCTTAAAAGGGTACCGATGATACGGTCGAGGGAGCGGATAGACGCGCTCCGGATTGGCTGTATTTTTAACCGGACCCTCACCAATTTGCAAGTTTCTGCTAAACAGAAAGGAAAAATGTCAGACGCCCATCTCAGTCAACTCACCTTCGATTCGCTCGATATCTCCGAATCCCTGAAGCGGGGCATCGCAGAGCTCGGCTTCACGCGCTGCACCCCGATCCAGGCCCAGACGCTGCCTCTGGCGCTCGCGGGCCAGGACGTTGCGGGACAGGCACAAACCGGCACGGGAAAGACCGCAGCGTTCCTTATCGCTCTGTTCAATCGCTTGCTGACTCATGCCCGCGTGCCGAATCGACCCGCCAACGCACCCCGCGCCATCGTCATCGCGCCGACCCGAGAGCTGGCGGTGCAGATTCACTCCGATGCGGAGGCGATCGGCAAGTATCTCGACCTGAAGCTCGCCATCGTGTTCGGGGGAGTCGACTACGAGAAGCAGCGCCGCACGCTCGAGGACGGCGTCGACGTGCTCATCGGCACGCCGGGCCG
>JBEKWD010000193.1:0-7539 GCA_049513435.1 Steroidobacteraceae bacterium
CTTCATGAACGCGATTGCTCGGTGCAGCGCCGCCATCAGAAGGTCATCGAGGAGGCGCCGGCCAGCACTTTGAGCCCGGCACAGCGCACGGCGCTCACGCAGGCGGCGCTGGCGGCGGGCCGGGCCGTGGCTTATGTGGGCGCCGGCACGGTCGAGTTTCTGCTCGATGAGCTGGGCAATTTCTATTTCCTGGAAATGAATACGCGCATACAGGTCGAGCACCCCGTCACCGAGATGATTACGGGCATCGATCTGGTGGAATGGCAATTACGCGTGGCCGCCGGCTCCCCGCTCCCGCTCACCCAGGATCAGATCAGCTGCGCAGGGCATTCGATCGAAGCGCGGCTCTACGCCGAGACGCCGGAAAATGGCTTTCTGCCGGCCACGGGCACGCTGCGTCAGTTCCAATTGCCGGCGGCCACACAGGCCTTGCGCCTGGAGACTGGCGTGAGCGCAGGCGACAGCGTCGGAATTGATTACGATCCATTGCTCGCGAAGCTGATCGTGCACGCGCCCACGCGCCCGGCGGCGCTCGAGGCACTGCGCGCTGCGCTCGCGCAGGCGCGCATCGCGGGGGTGCAGAACAATCTGCTGTGGCTGCGACGGCTGGCGGCCAGCACGGCGTTTCGGGACGCCGCGATCGACACCGGTTTTATCGAACGTGAGCGCGCATGGCTCACTGTGGACGCAGCGGCGAGCGATGCACGCGTACTCGCGGCAGCAGCGCTGTGGATCGTGCAGCAGGAGCGCGCCGCAGGCGCGGGACACTCACCGTGGGCGCAAAGCGATGGCTGGCGGCTCAATGGGATCCTGCAGCGCACGTTGCGCTTTGAAGTGGCTGGCATGCCTTCCGGCTCGCCGGCCGCCGCGCCGCTGACGGTGCAGATCGAATACCAGGGCGCTGCGCTGCAAGTGTCGATCGCCGGCATGCGCCTCGCGGCATCGCTGCAGCCCGAGGATGACGGGCTGTTTCGCCTGCAGCTCGGCGATGAGTCGCTGCGGCTGCGAATCGAGGCCGAAACCGGGCCGCTCCTGCACATTGAGCTGGGCATGCAGGCGTACCGGCTGCGCCACCTGGAGGCGTTGCGAGAGCCCCTGGCAGAAAGCGAGGGCGCAGCCCTTACCGGCGCCGCCGCCGCCCCTGCGCTCAACGCGCCGATGCCTGGCCGCATCATCGCTCAGCTGGTGCAGGCCGGTGAGCGCGTGGAGCAGGGGGCGCCATTGCTGATCATGGAGGCCATGAAGATGGAGCATGCGCTGTGCGCGCCCGCGCCGGGAGCCGTGCGCCGCTTCCTCGCCGAAGTGGGCGAACAGGTCCCAGAGGGTGCCCGGCTCATCGAGTTCGAGCCTCAGGCCTGAAGGCGAGCGCCCACCGCCCGCAGGCAAAAGCCGCTGATCGCCGCCACCAGGCGCGTGCGGCCTCGGGCCGGCGGCGCCCTGCTGCCCGGCGCGATTGGCGTGATCAATGCCTCGGTAAAGGCTCCGACAATACAGGCGGCGCCCGCCTCGATATCCTGAGTCGGAAATTCGCCCGCATCGATGCCTTCGCGCACCAGGCGCACGAACACGCGGCCGAATCGCCGGCGACAGCGGATACGCTCATTGTCGACTTCGGCATCGATCGGCTCGGCGATGAAGGCGTAGGCGAGGTTGCGACCCTCGAGCGCCCGGTAGGCGAAGGACTCCACCGCGCGCTGTAGTCTCAGACTCACGGTGCCGTTGGAGCGCGCGATCTGCTCGAGAATCGCGATCTCGTGGGCTACTGCCGCGTTCAAGACCTCGATGAACAACGCCGCCTTGGACGGGAAATGCCGATAGATCGAGCCGGTCGAGACTCCGGCGCCTCTGGCCACTGCGGTGATCTGCGCGGCTTGAAACCCGCCGCGCGCGATCAGCTTGCGCGCCGCGCGCATGATGCGCTCGCGTTTGTCGGCGAGGCGCTCGGCCATGCGCGCCGAGCGCCGGTAGCTCGTGGTGGATGTCATAATGCGAGCAGAGTATTTCATGTCACAGGATTACAAATCAGCGCAGCGCCCCGCTCCGGATGAGCTGCTGTGCGCTATCGCCGATTACGTGCTCGACGAGGCCGCCTTCAGCGAGCTGGCGCACGAGACCGCCTGGCATTGTCTGACACGACGATACGCTGGCTGGACTTCAACGATACCTGGCTCGCCGCGGAATGGGGTCACCCGTCCGATAATCTCGGCGCCATTCTGGCGGTTGCGGATTATCTGTCGCGCTCCGAGGGGCGCTCGGGCGCAGCGCGCCCCACGGTGCGGCACGTGTTGCGCTCGATGATCCAGGCGCACGAGGTGCAGGGCGTGCTCGCGCTGGAGAACAGTTTCAACCGCGTTGGGCTCGATCACGTACTGCTGGTGCGTGTCGCCTCGAGCGCCGTAGCCGCCGCACTGCTCGGCGCCACGCGCGAGCAGATCATCAACGCGGTCTCGAACGCCTGGATTGACGGCGGGGCGCTGCGTACTTATCGCCAGGCGCCGAACACCGGCTCGCGCAAGAGCTGGGCGGCCGGGGATGCGACCAGCCGCGGGGTCTGGCACGCATTGCTCGCGTTGCGCGGGGAGATGGGCTATCCGTCGGCGCTCTCGGCTGCAACCTGGGGTTTCTGTGACGCGCTCTACCGCGGCGGCAGCCTGTCGCTGCCGCAACCCTTTGGCAGCTACGTCATGGAGAACGTATTGTTCAAGATCTCCTATCCGGCCGAGTTTCATGCCCAGACCGCCGTCGAGGCGGCGATGGCATTGCACGCCGTGGTCGCGCCGCGCCTGGATGAGGTCGAGCGCGTGCTCATCGAGACGCAGGAGCCAGCGCTGCGCATCATCGATAAGACCGGTCCGCTGGACAATCCGGCCGACCGCGATCACTGCCTGCAATACATGGTCGCCGTGCCGCTGATTTTCGGCCGACTGACCGCAGCCGATTATGAACAGCGCGTCGCCCACGATGTGCGTATCGATGCGCTGCGCGCGCGCATGCAAGTCAGCGAGAACCGCGGCTTCACGCGCGACTATTACGATGCTTCGAAGCGCTCGATCGGCAATGCGGTGCAGGTTGTGTTTCGTGACGGCAGCGAGACGGCGCGTATCGCCATCGACTACCCGGTGGGGCACCGGCGTCGGCGCGCAGAGGGGCTGCCATTGCTGCGGCAGAAATTCGAGGCTGCGGTCGCGGCTCATTTCAGCGCGGCGCGAGCTGCGCAGATCGTGCAATTGTTCGCCGATCGCGGGCGGCTCGAGGCCATGCCCGTGAGCGAGCTGATGTCGGCGCTGAGCGCGCACTAGGGGCTCGGAGCGTGCGCAGCCGGAGCGATATCGATCGATTGCGAGATGGGCTCGAAGATGATCCGGGCTTCCCCGCGCTCGAGCGCTCGCATGACATGCGCGACTTTGTCGGCGAGGCTGTAGTCGCGCTCACCGTATTCGGTGCCTTCGCGCAGCACATAGGATTCTACGACGGCGCGCAGCGTGTCTGCGGCCAGCGCCGTGTAGGGCACCACGATCGGCTCGGGCGGCTGCTCACTCATGCGCTAGCGTACAGGCGTAGAGCATGCATGCGATGGTGTTGAAGCGAGCGCGCTCGGCGCTGGAATGGACCGAGATCGAGGATCGCAAGCCCCTTTCCGGTCAGATACGGCTGCGGGTGACGGCTTGCGGGGTCTGCCGTACGGACCTTCACGTCATCGACGGCGAGCTGCCGGACCCTAAAGTGCCGATTATCCCGGGCCATGAGATCGTCGGCCGCATCGACGCGATCGGCGATGGCGTGGAGGGCCTGCAGCTCGGGCAGCGCGTCGGGGTTCCGTGGCTCGGTCACACCTGCGGCGTGTGCCCGTATTGCCGCAGCCAGGCAGAGAACCTGTGCGATCAGCCCTTGTTCACCGGTTACACGCGCGACGGCGGCTATGCCAGCGCGACGATCGCCGATGCGCGTTTCGCCTTCCCGCTCGGCGAGCAGGGCGAGGATGTGGCGCTGGCCCCGTTGCTGTGCGCGGGCCTGATCGGCTGGCGTTCTCTGAGGCTCGCGGGCGATGGCCAGGCGATCGGCCTCTACGGTTTTGGTGCTGCGGGCCATATCGTCGCGCAGGTTGCGCAATGGCAGGGCCGTTCGGTCTATGCATTCACGCGGCCTGGGGATGCGGCGACTCAGGCTTTCGCCCGCAGCCTCGGCGTGGCCTGGGCGGGCGGATCCGACGAGGCGCCACCGCGGCCCCTCGATGCCGCGATCATCTATGCCGCAGTGGGCGCACTGGTACCGGTGGCCTTGCGCGCTGTGCGCAAGGGCGGCCGCGTCGTGTGTGCGGGCATTCATATGAGTGACATCCCGACTTTCCCCTATGGGCTGCTCTGGGAGGAGCGGCACTTGCTCTCGGTGGCCAACCTGACGCGCCAGGATGGTATCGATTTCCTCGCGCTGGCACCGCAGATCGGATTGAGAATCCACACGACCACTTACCCGCTCGAGCAGGCCAATCAGGCCCTTGCCGATCTGCGCGCCGGACGCTTTGAGGGCGCCGCAGTACTGACTGCCTGACTTCGCTCAGTGCACGGCGTCGGCTGAGTTCGGCGCGGGGAACGCACCGGCCTTGCTCAGCATACTGGGCACGCCGTGACCCAACTGCCCCTGTAGCCAACGCGCCGTCTCGATCAGGCGCGATAGGGACACGCCGGTACTCACGCCGCTGCGCTCGAGCAGATAGATCAAATCCTCGGATGCAATGTTGCCGGTTGCGGCCGGTGCGAACGGACAGCCGCCGATGCCACCGACGCTCGCATCGAGGGTCTGCACGCCCGCATGGACGGCCGCCCAGGCGTTGGCAAGGCCGGTATTGCGTGTATTGTGAAAATGACAGCGCAATCGTATCTCGGGCGCCAGTGCATGAAAGCGCGCGAGCAGCTCGCTGACCTGTGAGGGCACGGCGACCCCGATCGTATCGGCGAAGCACAGCTCAAACGGCTCGGCCGCGGCCAAGCGCTGCGCGATGTCGAGCACGTGCCCGATGGGCACTTCGCCCTCGAACGGACAACCGAATGAAGTCGAGATTGTAACCTGCGCTCGCACGCCGGCGGCGCGTGCAGCCATCGCGATCTGCAGCCACGCCGCGATGGAATCCTGCGTGCCCACGCCCTGGTTGCGGCGATTGAAGCTATCGCTGGCCGCTACGACCATGCCAATCTCGTTGCAGCCCGCGGCCAGAGCTCGCTCCAGGCCGCGGCGATTGAGCACGAGCCCGGTGAAATAGACCCCGTCGGGCCGGTGCAGCTGGCTGAGCAAGGATTCCGCGTCCGCCATCTGCGGCACTTTGTTGGGATTGACGAAGCTCGCGACCTCGATGCGCCGCACGCCGGCTTGCAACAGCCGTTCGATCAGCGCGATCTTGACCGCCGTCGAAACGACCTGCGCCTCCATCTGCAGGCCGTCGCGCGGACCGACCTCGAGCAGTTCAATGGCCCGGCTGTGCATGGCATGCGAGCGCACGGCTTTAGCGCCGCGCGATCCAATCCTGCTTATCAATGCGGTAAATCACGTTCGGTCGGCCAGGCTCGCCGTAATAACTCACGCTCGCTTCGCCGATGAGGGCGGCGCCGAGCTTTTCCATGGCCTTGCGCGAGCGCCAGTTTTGCGCACCGACGTGAAAGATCACGCGCTCCAGGGCCTCGAAGGCATGATCGAGCATCAGGGTCTTGAGCTGCCGATTAGACGGCCCGCCCCAATATTGGCGCGCGATGAAGGTGTAGCCGATCGCAACCGAGCCGCCCGCTTCATCCAGATCGTAGTAGCGCGAGCTGCCCATGATCGCGGCGCTGCGCGCATCGGTCACCAGAAAGGCGCCACCGGATTCCATCGCCCCTTTGAAATAATTTGCAAACACCTCGCGCTGATATCGATCCGGATTGGGATGCTGCTCCCAGATCAGTCGATCCGAGGCCACAGCGTAGAGAGATTCAAAGTCCTCAGGCCGCAACGGGCGCAGCCGGATGGATTGACTCTCGAGGCTCGGCTGCAGATTGAAGGGCATCGGACGGCAACAAGTGCTGGAGTTTTTATTGTAGCCCGAGCCGGGGTGGGCCGCAGCCGCTTTGGTACGATTGCGCTCATGAGATGGCGCCGGTATCGAATCGTTCGTGTTGCGCACGCGCGGCCGCGCTTGCTTATCGCGATGGCCGTGGCTGTTGCGGTCGCCACGCTGCTGCCCGAGCAGGTGTCCGATCATCGAATCACGCGCTGGCTGATCGCGTGGAATGCGGGGGCGCTGCTGTATGTGACGCTGGTCGCGGTCATGATGCACGGTGCGAGCAGCAGCCAAATCCGGCACCGCGCACAGCTGCAGGATGAAGGCCAGTACGCGATCGTGGTTCTGGTCATCCTCGCAGCCATCGCGAGCCTGGGCGCCATTGGTGGTGAGCTCGCGGTCGTCAAGGACATGCACGGGATCGTGAAGCGCGGTCACATCGCGCTCGCTGGGCTCACGGTGGTGTCATCGTGGGCCTTTATCCAGGTCATGTTTGCGACGCACTATGCCAACATCTATTACGCCGCGCTCGCTCGTGGCGAGCCCGCCGGCCTGCGCTTTCCGCATGATCGTGCCCCCGACTTTGGTGATTTTTTTTATTTTTCGGCCATCATCGGCACCTCGGGACAGACCGCGGATGTGGCGTTCGTGAGCCGCAGCATGCGCCGGATCGGTTCCGTGCATTGCATTCTGGCCTACATGTTCAACACGGTTGTGCTCGCGCTGCTGATCAATATCGGCGCGAGCATGTTTTAAAAGAGCACGGTCCGCTCATGAGCTCGCGTGCGTGGCTTGCATTCCTGGCACTGGGCATCATCTGGGGCGTGCCTTACTTTTTCATCAAACTGGCCGTGCAGGAACTCTCGCCATGGCTGATCGCGTGGGCTCGCATCGTGCTCGCGACGCTCATTTTGCTGCCGATCGCCTGGCGGCGCGGTGCTTTGCGCCCGCTGCTTGCGCACAAGCGCTCAATCTGCGCGTTCGCGCTGGCGGAGTTTGCCGTGCCCTTTGCGGCCATCGCGATGGCGGAGCGCTGGATCAGCTCCTCGATCGCCGGCATTCTGACCGCGACCATACCGCTGATCATCGCGTTGATCTCACGCTTCTTCGGCGTGCACGAGCGCTTCGGTCCCTGGCGCGTACTGGGTCTGCTGATCGGGTTGAGCGGCGTGATCGCGTTGCTCGGACTGGGCAGCATCTCGGGCCCACTCGGCTGGGCCGGCGTCGGCTGCATGGCGCTCGCGATCACCGGCTATGCCATCGGCCCGTTGATCGTGCAACGCCATCTCAAGCTCATCGATCCGTTCGGTCCCATTGCCGCGAGCCTGTTCATCGCTTCGCTGATCCTGCTGCCGGCGGCGCTATGCTCGTTTCCCGCGCAGATGCCCTCGACGCTTGCGTTGCTATCCATCGCGGTCCTCGGCGTCGTGTGCACCGCGCTGGCTATGCTGCTGATGTTCTACCTGATCGGCCATGCGGGGGCTGCTCGCACATCCGTGATTACCTACATC
>JBEKWD010000194.1:0-5502 GCA_049513435.1 Steroidobacteraceae bacterium
GAACGCGGCTTCGACCAATGGGTGCACGAAATGACTGATGTCGCCGCCCAGCAGGGCGATCTCGCGCACCAGGGTCGAGGAAATGAACGTGAACTGCTCCTTGGGCACCATGAAAACGGTCTCGATCTCGGGCTCGAGGTGGCGGCCCATGTTGGCGAGCTGAAATTCGAATTCGAAATCGGACACCGCGCGCAAGCCGCGCACGATGACCTGCAGGCCATGCTCGCGCGCGACGTCCACCGTCAGGCCGCTGTAGCTGATGACTTCGACATTCGCCGCATCGCCGAGCACGCCGCGCACGAGCTCGACACGCTGCTGTACATCAAAGGTCGGCGCCTTGTTGGGATTGGCGGCTATGGCAATGACGACGCGCGCGAAGATGCCAGCCGCCCGGCGGGCGATATCCTCGTGACCGCGCGTGAACGGATCGAAGGTCCCTGGATACAGCGCGCTCGATCTCATGCGCTCGCACCTGTCTGTCCCGATTGGTACAGATGATACCCGACCTCGCCAGCCGTGCCCGCGCGCAGCTCGTGCCAGGACGCCGGCAATGCCGGCAAGCTCTCGCGCCGGGCATGCTCGATATAGATTCGCGCATCGCTCGCGAGCCAGCCGTGCTCGAGCGCGCGGGCAGCGGCCGCGATCTCCCCCGAGGCATAGGGCGGGTCCAGCAATACGAGATCGAAAGCGCTCGGGGCATGTCCCGATAGGTAGCGCTGCGCCTCCGTGCACAGCACACTCGCGCGCCCCGCGGCCGGCCACTGTGCAAGCAAACGCTCGATCGCTACGCTCGCCGCACGCCGCTGCTCGATGAAGACGACCTCGGCCGCGCCGCGTGAAAGCGCCTCCAGACCGAGCGCGCCGGAGCCGGCGAACAGATCCAGGCACCGCGCGCCTTGAATCCGAGTCTGCAGCCAGTTGAATAAGGTCTCGCGCACGCGATCTGGAGTGGGCCGGATATCGAGCGCGGGAAAATGAATCTTACGCCCACGCCACTGCCCACCGATGATCCGCAACATGCGCTGTGGCCGCTCTCCCTTAGCTGTTGTGGCTCGCATTGTGCTGCGAAGCCTACCGCAGCTGGCACCGCGCCGTGGCAGTCTGCCATGCGACAATCCCTGGCATGTCAACGATTCCAGAGCGCAATGATGAGTCCCCGGGCTTCTTTGGCCGCCTCAAGGCGCGTCTTAATCGCGGTGGGGCCTCGATTGCACGCGAGCTGCGCGGCCTGGTGCAGGCTCGCAAGATCGACGCCGCGGTACTCGAGGAGCTCGAAGCGCGGCTGTTGAGCGCCGACGTCGGCGTGGAGGCCACGCAGGAGATCCTCGATGAGCTCAATCGACGCGTGGCGCGTCACGAGCTCGATGACGTCGAGGCCCTGCTTGGCGCATTGCGCGATCGCGTGAGCGCGCTGCTCGAGCCGTGCGAGCGGCCTTTGCAGATCGAGCGCTCTGCCAAGCCCTTCGTGGTGCTGATCATCGGCGTGAACGGCTCGGGCAAGACCACGAGCATCGGCAAGCTCGCACGCTCATTGCGCGAGCAGGGACTGAGCGTCATGCTCGCCGCGGGTGATACGTTTCGCGCCGCCGCGGTCGAGCAGTTGCAGGTCTGGGCACAACGCACCGGCAGCGCTTTTAGCGCGCAACAAACCGGCGCGGATCCGGGCGCCGTGATCTTCGATGCCCTGCAGGCCGCGCGTGCACGCGGCATCGATGTGGTGCTCGCCGATACCGCCGGGCGTCTGCACAGTCAGTCGCACCTCATGGACGAGCTCAAGAAGGTCAAGCGCGTGATTGCGCGCCTGGATCCGCAGGCACCGCACGAGATCTTGCTCGTGCTGGATGCGAATCAGGGGCAGAACGCCCTCGCGCAGGCACAGCAGTTTCACGCCGCGCTCGGCGTGACCGGCCTCGTGCTCACCAAGCTCGACGGCACCGCACGCGGCGGCATTGTGATCGCCATTGCACGCGCGCTGCGCCTGCCGATCCGCTTCATCGGCGTCGGCGAGAACGCCGAGGACTTCGGCCCATTCAACGCGCGCGCCTTCGCCAGCGCATTGATCGACGGCGGCGCGTCGTGATTCGCTTCGAGCGTGTCACCAAGCGCTACCCGAATGGTCGCCTGGCGCTGTCGGAATTGAGTTTCGAGATCGGCGAGGGCGAGATGGTGTTCCTCACCGGGCGCTCGGGTGCCGGCAAGAGCACCGTGCTCAAGCTCATTGCCTTGCTCGAGCGCCCGACGCGCGGACTGGTCGAGATCGGGGGCCAAAATACGGCGACATTGCCGGCGCGGCGCGTACCCTTATTCCGGCGTCGCCTCGGCATCGTATTGCAGGATCACCGGCTGCTCATGGACCGGCCGGTATTCGATAACGTCGCGCTGCCGTTGATGGTCGCCGACACCTCGCTCAAGGAGATCGACAAGCGTGTACGCGCCGCGCTCGATCAGGTCGGACTGCTCGGCAGGGAGCGCGTCGCGCCGCTCGAACTGTCTGTCGGTGAGCAACAGCGCGTGGGCATCGCGCGCGCAATCGTGAGCAAACCGCCCCTGCTCGTGGCTGATGAGCCCACTGGCAATCTGGATGCGACGCTGGCCGCCGAGGTTATGGGCCTGTTCCAGCGCTTTAACGAAGTCGGTGTCACGATCATCGTCGCCACTCATGATCAGTCCCTGGTGCGCGCATCGGGACGGCGCCAGATCGTGCTCGAAGCCCAGCCCTAGGCTCACTTCATGGTAAGCGTATCGAACTGGGCTGCTCGACACGGACATGCACTGGTGTCTTCCTGCGGTCATCTCGCGCGACACCGCCTCGCCACCGCCTTCACGGTCATCGTCATGGGCCTCGCGCTCGCGCTGCCGCTCGGTCTGGAGCTGCTGGTGCGCAATCTGCACGCCGCTACCGGCGATTTCTCGGCAGCGATTGGCCTGTCGGTGTATTTGAAGCAGCAAGTCAGCGAGCAGAATGCGCGCCAGTTGTCCGCCCATCTCGCAGCGCGCCCCGATGTCGCCAGCGTCGAGCTGATCACGGCGACGCAGGCGCTGGAGGAATTGCGCACGCAGTCCGGCCTGGGCGCCGCGCTCGATACGCTGAGCGAGAACCCACTGCCCAACGTGCTCGCGCTGCGGCCCACACCCGCAGCCCTCGAGGCCCCGCGGCTCGAGGCGCTGCGCAGCGCCGTGGCCGCATTGCCCGAAGTCGACTCGGTGCAGCTTGACCAAGACTGGGTGACGCGCTTCAGCGCGATCCTCGTGCTGTTGCAGCGCGTAGCATGGATCACTGCCGGGTTGTTGGCAGTGGGCGTGATTGCCGTCGTCGGCAATACGATCCGGCTCGAGGTGCGTAGTCGCGCTGCGCAGATCGAAGTCACGCAATTGGTCGGCGGCAGCGCTGCGTTCGTGCGCCGGCCATTTCTGTACACCGGCGCGCTCTATGGGTTGATCGCGGGCTTGATCGCCTGGGGCATCGTCGAAGGCGCGCACCGCGCCCTGGCAGCGGACGTCGAGCGCCTCGCGGCCGCGTATGGACAGAGCTTCGCGCTGCGCGGGCCCAGTATCCGGGAACTGGGAGCCCTTGCCGTGGTCGGAATCGGGCTCGGGTGGCTTGGCGCCGCCCTCGCCAGCGAGCGCGAGATCGCCCGTGGCGCTCCGGGTCGAGGATGATGTTTTGGCGTGCCTAAATGCCTGACTCGAAAGGCCTATTTTCCTAACTTGGAGGCTTAGCAGTCGGTCTTGAAGAGTGCTAAAATACGCCCCATGACAACTAACCCCCTGATGATTGCCGCCTTACCCGGCAGGAGCGTGGCGCAATGAATGCCAGCACTGCGAATGTCAGCACCGCGCTGATCGCCAACCATGCAGCCTTTGGCCTGGCCGGCCCGATTGGAAGCTTTGAGGCTTACCTGGATCGGGTCAGCCGCATTCCCGTACTCGATCGTGAGCAGGAGCAGGTGCTCGCGCAGCGATTTCAACGTGACGGCGATCTGGATGCGGCGCGCGAACTGGTGCTCTCGCATCTGCGCTTCGTCGTGCACATCGCGCGTGGCTACGCGGGCTATGGCTTGCCCATGAGCGATCTGGTGCAGGAAGGCAACATCGGCCTGATGAAGGCCGTCAAGCGCTTCGACCCGGCTGTCGGCGTGCGCCTGGTGTCTTTCGCGGTGCATTGGATTCGTGCCGAGATTCACGAATACGTGCTGCGCAACTGGCGCCTGGTCAAGGTCGCCACGACCAAAGCCCAGCGCAAATTGTTTTTCAACCTGCGTCGGCTGAAGAAGAACCTGAGCTGGCTCAGCGCCGATGAGACGCGCGCAGTCGCGAAGGATCTGGGCGTGAGCACGGCCGAGGTCACCGAGATGGAGCGGCGGCTCTCGGCGCGAGATCTCTCATTTGATGTGGCAGCCGACAGCGATGAGGACGAGGGCTACGGGCCGGCTGCCTATCTGCCGGCGGCGGATTCGGATCCAGCCGAACAGGTTGAGGCTGAGGAATGGAGCAGCTCGACCTCGCAGAATTTGTCGCTTGCCATGGAACGGCTCGATGATCGCAGCCGCGCGATTCTCAAGCGCCGCTGGATGAGCAGCGACAAGGCCACATTGCACGAACTGGCTGCCGAATACGGCGTCTCGGCCGAACGCATACGCCAGATCGAGGCCGTCGCCATCAATCGGCTGCGCGGACTGTTGCCGCACCCGGCCTAAAGCGCGTTCAAGGCGCCGGCATCGTAGGCGCCGACAGGGCGGGCGCCGGCAGGGCCGCCAGCGAGAGCCCGAAGGAAATCTCCACCCGCCGATTCTGCGTACGCTCTTCGGGCGAGTCGTTGCCGGCCAGATTGGCCGCCTCTCCGGCGCCCACGCCCACCAGCCGAGCCGCGCTGATCCGGGCCGATTGCAGCGCCTTGAGTATCGCGGCGGCGCGCTGCGCCGATAAGCTCAGGTTCGCATCCGCGCCGCCGATGTCATCGGTGTAAACCACAATCTGCGCCACGAGCCGCCTGCGCTGCTGCAGTAACTGCGCGGCAACCCCGAGCCCCAGCTCCATCGCATTCGCGCGCAGCGTCGCGCTGTCGGGCTTGAATAACGACTGTGCCGGCAGCCGCAGGATTAGGCGTCGCGGCTCGCGCACGACGAGCAGCGCATCATTCTGAGCTCGTCCACGCAAAAGCGAGCGCAGCTGCGCCTCGGCGCGATCCAGCTCGCGCCGCAACGAGCGCGGTACCGGTGCGGCTGCCGTGGCCGCACTCGCGCTCGGCATCGGCGGCTGCGCGAGCGCGGAACACACCGAACAGCCGATTCCCAGCGCCAGAACGCCCACCAGCCAGGCCGCAGCCGGCCCTCGAAGCTCAGGTCTAAACATAATCTTGGAAGTCTAGGCCAACGCCCGACGTGTTGCTCCGTGGCCGCCTACATCGCTGGCTATCGTTTGATCCTTGCCACAGTGGCCACGGGAAAATTGGGACAAGCGTCGCAAATTGGAGACGCAATGAGCAACAATGCATTGATCTGC
>JBEKWD010000195.1:0-1401 GCA_049513435.1 Steroidobacteraceae bacterium
GAGACCGACCCGGGGCTGCGGGGCGATACCGCCACCGGCGGGCAGAAGACCGCGAAGCTCGAGACCGGCGCGGTCGTGCGCGTACCCTTGTTCATCAATGAGGGCGAGATCATCAAGGTCGATACCCGCAGCTCGGCCTATATCTCGCGCGCCAAGCAGTAGCACGCGCGAGCTGACACGGCTCGGCGCCGGAAGGCTCATGCGCGCTCGAGCGCAAAGGGCAGCACCTGCTCGATACGCTCGGCGCCCAGGCGCAGCATCAACAAGCGATCAAAGCCCAGCGCGACCCCCGCGACCGGCGGCATTCCGGCCGCGAGCGCCGCGAGCAGCGTCTCGTCGACCGACGGTGCGCTCAGCCCGCGGCGAATGCGCTCCTGGCGCTCGAGCTCAAAGCGAGCGCGCTGCTGCTGGGCGTCCGACAATTCCTCAAAACCGTTGGCAAGCTCCACGCCCGCGCGGTAGAGCTCGAAGCGCATGGCAAGCTGCGGGTCCTCGGGGTCCAGGCGCGCGAGCGCGGCCTGACTGGCCGGATAATGGTGCACGAAGCACAGGCCGGAGCTGCCCAGTCGCGGACCGAGCACGCTGGCCATAAGCCAGTCGAGCAACTCATCACGGCCGCAGCTGTCCGCCACAGCGCGCTCGAGTCGATGTGCGACCGCCGCCTCGCGCAACGCTGATTCCTCGGCGCGCAGAGGGTGCACGCCGAGCTCGCGCTCGAACGCGGCCGCGTAGTGCAGGTACTCCACCGGCACGCTCGCCGGCAGCGCGAGCAGCTCGCCGGCCAGCTGCGCGACTTCAGCCATGAGCGCGGCCATCGAATAGCCGCAGCGATACCACTCGATCAGCGTGAACTCGGCGTTGTGCAGCGCGCTTGTCTCGTGGCCGCGAAACACATGCGTGATCTGGTATATGTCGCCGCTGCCGGCAGCAAGCATTCGCTTCATCGCGTATTCGGGCGAGCTGTGCAGGTATAGCGGCACCGCATGGCCGGGTAGCTGAACCGCGGCGCAGTGGATGTGCACATCGGTGACTGCGTGGCGCACCAGCGAGGGCGTGTCGACTTCGAGCACGCTGCGCGCGGCGAAAAACGCTCGCACCGCGGCCAGCAGCTCAGCGCGCAAGCGCAGCGTCGGCATCGGCGCCGAAGGTCGCCAGAGCTCATTCGCACTCATGGCAGCAGCGAGCCGAGGGATTGTCCGACTCGCAGGCGCGTACCGGGGGGCACGCCATGCCAGCGCGCGATGCCAGGCGGCAACAAAAGGATCACGGTGGAACCCAGATTGAAGGTGCCGAGCTCAGCGCCGCGCGGCTGCCACAAGGGCGCGGCCAGGCGCGGCTCGAGCTGGCGGACACCGCCGCGGGCCCCAGACGGGGTGACCGCGCCATGCCAGATCGTGCTCA